>CAJUAE010000151.1 GCA_910583965.1 uncultured Lachnospiraceae bacterium | reverse complement strand
TCTATGCTCTTTTTCCTAGAGTCAAACAGAAAGAATTAACGTCGTTTACTATAACAATAAGAGGCTGTAATATCCCACCTGCTATAAGCATTGTGTCCGCAAGCTCCGCCACTTCCTCCTCACTTCTGGTGTAAAAGTTTAAGTCAGATTCTTTCAATTTCGTGTAATGTATCTGCTGCATTTTTATCTGTTCTGTCCGTGCCTTACCAAGTTCTCCTCCCTTTTCTTTTATGATCTTACTCAGGCTTCCCATAGTATCAATCCCCCATCTCTGTCAGAATCTCTCTTGTCAGTTCCAAGTAATCTGTCGCCACTTTGCTATTCCTTCTATGTTTCAGCAAGGGCTTTCGGACCTTTTTATCCTCAGCATTTTCACATACTGTAGAAAAGCTTATCAGTGTATCGAATATTGTATAGGCGTCCTGTTCTATGAGTTCTGTTATCCTATCCAAGCTTTTTCTGCTGCCATTAAACATAGTCAAAAGACAGGCATAATTTAAATCACCTGAATATGCTCTTTGTTGTGCAGTATCTTCCAGATAATCCCGCATTAGTTCCAATCCATTTATGCTAAATCCTGCCGCCTTAAATGGCATAATCACCAAATCAGCGGCGTATAATGCACTCATTGTCAAGAACTGCATTGTTGGCTGGCAGTCGATAACCACATAATCATATCTGTCTGTCAAACTGTCTATCTGTCTGCGAAGCAAATTATAATCCAGTCCACGTACCTCTGATTCTCTGTTGACCTGTTCCAGTTCTGCCATGGAAGGCACGATATCAAGGTTTTTGTATTTGCTACGCCTTATTAAATTTTTGATTGTTCTTCTACTATTTTCATATAGACTACGCAATGTATCTGCATTGGGATTATACCTCCACAGAATATAACTTGCATTGCCTTGTGGGTCAACATCAATGAGCAGCACCCGCTTATCCTCCTCTGCTGCCAGATTATATGCAAGATTCACTGATGTGGTCGTCTTAGCACAACCGCCTTTATAATTGCTAACTGCTATCACTTTCATACTATAGCCTCCTGCCCTTTCATTTGGGATAACTGTGTTTGCTGCCAGTATCCGCCTTTGTTTCGTATCTCTTTGATTGCATCTTGTATCTCTACACTATAAGCACTTTTTCCAGTGGAATGTACATAATGTAATTCATGCCTTGAGGAAGCTCTGTAAAGCGCCCTCCATTCGTCGGTGTTCGCAATCGGTTCCCCTTTGGCTGTGCGCCAACCATTGCGCCGCCAGTCGTTGACTCTGCCGCTGCTGATGCTATCGCAAACATGTTCATTGTCACAATATATTGTTACAATACAAGGGCTTTTGAGTAAATTGAGTGCTTCTGTGAGTGCCAGTATATACGCAAGATTCCATGTCCCATAACATATGTTTGACACAAACCGCAACTCTTTTTGTCTGTTCTTTCGGATATATTCAATCGACGCTCCATATCCTCTATAGAGCTTCTTTCTGCTGCCATTATCTGTCTCTATGTAAATATTCACCTTAAACATATATGACACCTTCTTTCAATTTCCCTCCGCATATGTGAAACACTTATGCGAAGGCACTTATCCACTTATCCACAATCCTCTTCTTCTGTGCTCTCCCACTTATTCTTGATACGGATTTCTGTATAATAAAAGTAGCTTTTTCCAGTAAACGGATTCACACCTGTTTTAATACTATTCTTGTCAATACAGAACCCTTCCCTTGGCTTTGGTCCTTCCAAAATTACCTTTCGCATTGTCCAGTGACTATATTTTTTCTCACCTGTCTTGATTACATCTTCTGGTCGTATCAGATTTTTACTGGTGGAATAGCTTAAGCAACGTTTTCTATCCTCCTCTGGAAGAAAACTCAACTGCCCTTCTGTTTCATCGTCCTTATACTTTTTACACAGATACTCTGCAAGTTGTTCACAACTGCCCTCTTCTCTCAGACTCTGAAAATTTATCCCAGCCTTTCCCCAAAATTCTTTACAGATCAAATCAACATTCTGTATTGTTCGTGGGCGGTTAATCAAAATATGTACATGAATGCCACCATACCGTCCAATCTCAATGCGCCGTATCCATTTTAACTGTTGTCTTGCTTTCTTATACCTCTTCCGCATCTTCTTTGTCCAATCCTGCACATCTTTGAGAACCTCTTTTGTAGTCTTACGAGTTCCACGAGGATATTTCAGAGTCAGCCATAAATCCCATGGCTGGAAATTTAGTATTATTTCTCTTCGTACTCTTTTCACCTTATTTGCATGGTTCTGTTTCGCGATCTGTTCTGGCGTTGGTTTTATCCGTGCCGCTCTCTTTTCCCCCCTTGCTCCATACTTTCCCAGGTAGGTATATTCATAATCCACTACATCTCCCATGTCATATACTTTCTTTCCAAATGCCATGTGTCTATCCTCTTATCCTCTATGTTGTCTCTAACTTTAATATATTTATACTGTTTCCAAAAGGCTGTTAACACCTTGATTTTACTGGACTTTTGGTATGATATTGATACGTTGGCAAATATGTATTTATTCCACATAGTACATATTGCTTTTTAGAAAAAAGTTAAAAATAAAAAGTGCCTCCTGCACAACCCATAGATAGTCTTAATGCTATCTGACACAAACACCTATATGCTGCGCAGAAGACACAGAGACCACTTAATCTGTTATCTCCATTTTCTTGATGTCGTCCACGTTCGTAACATCATACCCTTCATACTGCTCAAGAAACTCTTCTAATGCGGAAGCTCTCACTTTAACCCGCCCTAATACCATAGCTTTTAACAAGCCCTTTTTAATAAGCCGACGAACATAAGCTTCATTTGTTTTAAGAATCTTTGCTACGTCTTGTACTGTATATAGTAACTCTGGCATTCCTTTCACCTCCCCTCCACCTCACTAAATGCATTCTTGTCCGCAAACTCAATTGCGCCTTGCCCTTTTATTTCTTCTGTCTTATACTGTACTCACAGGCTGTGCCACCAGCCGAGTACATAAGAAAGGAGAGCGCACCATAATGAACGCAAAAGAAGAATATTTTATCCTCTATGAAGCCTATGAGCACTACAGAAAAACAGGGAATAACCATTTTACTGTACTTCCAAAAAGTCCAGATTATCTTTTAACTGTTATCAATAATATTTCTGACATGCTCGAAAAAGGCTTCGTCACTAATGTTTCAGACAACTTACTTAATGATGCTTCTATTAGCCTTCATCCATTGGAAGAAATGTCATTCGACATCACCCTTAGTGGCATCCGGTTCATTGAAACCCGCAGGGAATCTTAATGTTATCCTGTACTCACGTTGTAAAAGATCAAATACACATGAAAGGTGTGGTGCAATATCCGCACTTTTCATTTTTCCAAGTTCAGCAAAAAGCATTTCCGTGAATAAATTCTGATTCTCTAAAGGTGTTCTCGTCTTCTCTCTGGCTTCACATACTATCTCCATAATATCTCTCATATTCTCACCTTCTCTCTACCTTTTAACGCTTTCTTTCCTGCAAACTTAATTGTGCCTTGCCCTTTTACTGCTTCTGCCTTATACTGTACTCACAGACTCCCCCAAAGCCGAGTACAGAAGAAAGGAGAACAAATTCATGGATTTCCAGCCCTGTCACTTCTGTTATCCTGCATTGGCTGACAACTCTGTAAATACCGTTTTACCTTTAATTGTAACAAGAAGTTCTGTTTCCCCATGAGCGGAACTTCTTGTTGTAAAATCACATATCTCAACTTTTTCATTGCCGACCATCAGAAAAAACTTTCCATTTTCTGTTTTACTACTATAACTTCAATTTCTCCATTTTCGCTCTGGACATTTTCCGATGCTCCAAGTTCTTTACTTTGAAGCGTATTCTCTGTCTCATTATCCACTTCAATTAAACAAGGTATCTCATTAGGATAAAATATAGGCTCTCTTGGCTATTCCATCTTCCCTCACCCCCTCTCCGACTCTACAACCAACTCTGGCTCCTCTACTAAACCTGTTTCCAGTTCCTTAAGCTGTATTCTCTTTACCATATAGCCAAGAATAAACGCCTTCTCGATTTCTGATTTTTCTAAAAAACTCTCTATTGTTCGCCTTGCTGATTCTTCCTTTTCCTTATCCACGAACTCACCTCCTGTTATACAAAAGCAATTATTTGTTATCTTTGATTACATTATATTTTACTTTGATAACAATGTCAAGTATTTTTTGTTATCTATGTTTACTTTTGATTGACTAATTAAAAAGACCATGTTAATATTATGTTATTGGAGGTGTGAACGAATGACTGAAGGCGAAAGAATAAAAGAAGTTCGTAAAAAAAATCGAATGACTTTAGAACAGTTTGGAAATATATTAGGTGTAACCAAAGTAGCCATATCAAATATCGAAAATGGTAAACGAAATGTAACAGAACAAATGCGAAAATCTATTTGTCGGGAATTTCGTATTGACCCTATCTGGCTTTCGACTGGTGAAGGCGATATGCTTATTGACGAATCTATAGATTTAATTGAAATGTTGGATAAACTTTTGCATAACGAAAGTAAATTAGCAAATACTTTATTCAAAATGTTCGCTCAATACTCTATTGAAGATTGGAAAAACCTTGAACGCATCGTCAACAAGAGTGCCGAATATATAAAACAACTTACAACAACAGAAGCTCCAAAGGAGCTTGAAGAAAAAAATGACTGAAGGTGAAAGAATAAAGAAAGTTCGTAAAGAAAATAAGATGACCCTAGAACAATTTGGAAATATACTAGGTGTAGCACAAACAACAATTTCACGTATTGAAAATAGTAAGCGAAATCTAACTGAAGCTATGCGAAAATCCATTTGTCGAGAATTTAACGTTAATCCTATCTGGCTTTCAACTGGCGAAGATAATATGTTTATTGAGCAACCCAACAATGTCAAGCAAAGGTTGGAAAATATTTTAAATCGTAATAACAAACTTACTGAACTTTTGTTTGAAATATTAGAGCAATATACATCTGATGATTGGAATGCCTTAGAGCATGTTATAACTAAGAGTGCCGAATATATAAAACAAGTTCACTCAAAAGAAATGAATGTTTGAATTGCTTTTTATAAAATTCTATGCTATAGTAGACATAAAGGCAATACCGATAGACGGTTAGCCTATTCAAGTTTTTGGTAAGAAAATAACCGCTAAGTTGAGGAGCTTATGGCGGTTATTTTTTTGTGTTATTACTTCCGATTGTATAGCCGAGTCCAAATGCAGTCAGTGCAAGACTAATTACTGCAATGAGACCTTCCATAGTCATCATTTGTACCACCCTCCTCTATTCATATATTTCTGTAATTAATACAGATCTCTATGTAATCGGAGGGTCACAGTCCCTCCGTAGAGGGCTAACCGCCTACCGTTATGATATTGCCATTTCAAAGTATAACATATTTGATAGGTCTATACAACTAAAAAACTTAATTTTCAAGTCTTGGAGATTGATAATACACAAAACTGCAAACTTTAACCATCTCTAACTGACTATAATAAAATATCAATTTATTACATTCTACTATCTTTTTCTACTTTTTTATTGTATAATCATTACTAAATACATTGTAATTATATGGCTCTTCAAATTGCAGAGTTAAAACAATTGAAAAAGGAGAATGTAAGATGAAAATCATAAAGACTATTCTATATTCTATAGGAGCTATATATTTAACATTTTTGTTCTTAGGTAGCTTAATTTCTACTATAGTCCTATTAGGCAGTACGAATAATACTTCAGGAAAATTAATTGGTGTTGGTATATGCTTTCTCCTAACACTTTTGTTCGGACTACTTGCCATATTATGTTGTAAAAAACTATATTTTTTATGGCATAAAATACCAAACAAGCCATTAGATAATATAGTACCTTCTTTTCCAGAACAAACAAGTTCTCCTTCCCATTCAAAAACAAATTTAGAAATACCAAAGCCCTATTTACAGGAAACTATAACTAATGTTGAAGTACCCAATAAAAATCAAAACCAACATGTATTAGAAAATTCTCCTTCCCATTCAAAAACAAATTTAGAAATACCAAACACCTATTTACAAGAAACTATAACTAATATTGAAACACCCAATAAAAATCAAAACCAACATATATTAGAAAATACAACT
>CAJUAE010000150.1 GCA_910583965.1 uncultured Lachnospiraceae bacterium | reverse complement strand
TGGCTCCTACACTACTGCCATTTGTAAAGGTTTTTCCAGACAGCACATCTCCTGCCCCTGCTGTTCCCTTTTTGGTCGCGCTTACTCCTGCATTGTAACCGCCTTTATAGTTGGCGCTGTCTGCGTTTACTCGCCCATCTGCCGCGCTTACTCCTGCATTATAGGCACCTGCACCAGATACATGTCCCTGACCATTATGATAGCCTGCTGGAATTGTTACATTGCCATTCCCTGTAGTCGCTCCTGTCCATGCTCCTTTATTTGGCATTGTGCCTGTAATTAAGCTGCCTTTTACCCCAGCTTTTTTTCCGGCTAAGACATCTCCTGCCCCTGCGTCTGCTCCACTGGTATCCATATTATTGTTACTGCCTGTTATTCCTAATATTGTATTCCCCTTTACAAGCTTTGCTGCTGTAAGACCAATTAGGTTTGCTATTGTGGTGTATGCAGCATACAGATAGTTTCCTACACCGTATTTCCCTGTTGCTGGTACTTTTAACTTTAAACGCTTGTTTGTTCCATCTATAGATGCCTCTGCGTTATAGTCTGTTGTACCTGTCTTATCTGCAAGGGTGCCTGTAATCTTTGCCCCAGTGGCGTTATGCGCTGTATATCCACTCAAAAGGGTTTCCGTCGTAACCGTATCGCTAGATGTATTTATCAAACTTAATACTTTATTCAACAGCGTTTCCCATGTCTCGCCTGTGGAGGCTGTAATTCCCAAGGCAGTAAGATTTTCCACAAGCTGTTTTTTCTTCTCACTGCCAAGCTGAAAAACCTCATTTATTGCACCAATAACATCTTCTGACTGAATACCTTCTGCAAATTCTGGTCCTTCTGTATTGTCATCACTTCCAAGGTATTTGTCCATTCGTGCCTGAAGAACCAAATCATTCTGCAGCAACTGCTTTGACGCTGCTGTATCATTTTCAGCACTTACCAAATCATCTTCCTCTACAATACTAATTTTATCAGAAAAGATAGGATTCTCAATGGTATAATCTCGCATGATACTCTCCTTTCCACATTTCAAAAAATATCATCTAAAACATAAGTTTGCTCCACATCATCATCTTTACCTTTTCTGGTAAAATTCTTAATACAGACAATATCATCATCTTCATCATACAATCCTACTTCGCTTATTTCTTCTCCTGCAAGTTCATCAGCACGCAAAGTGCATTCATACCTACAAGTTGTGTCTGTTGGAAAGCTGTACTTATCAATTGGTTTTCTATATAGTTCATTTGCAAGTTCTGTCTGTTTTTCAGATGGACTTATAACACTGCCATCCGCATTTATGCCCCCATTTCCAAACGCCATACCAACAATATGCGGCAGCACTGCCGCTCCTGCTCTTGCCTGCACAAGTTTCATTCTTGCTACTTTGGTTATTACAACATTTTTATTTGCACTCATTCCACCGTCTCCTTTTTATATAACGCATTATATTTCATTGTTCCATTATATCTTCGGGAACCATCATAACTCACTACATTTCTGCGAGTTTCAATAGACATATGGTCTACAATATTGGGTGGTTCGTTTAAAACTGCTCGTGTATTTATTCCATATCTTTGTAATGTATTTAACCTTTCAATAGTATATCTATGAAATATATCATACTTTACATTTATATCACAATATTGTATTAATATTTGTAATTTTTGAGCAAAACTAAAATCAGATTTCAAGTATAATTCAAATACACTCTTTATACTAACACGCAATCTATAATTTCTTTTGGCATTATATCGTAATGTGCCATTATATTTTCTTTTGGCATTGTATAAATCATCATTCCAAAAAGATAATTGTATAAGGATAAGTAATCTCTTAAATAATATATTATTCTCACTATGTACTATTTTTCCTCTATACTCTAGTTCATAATTAATCCAACCTGGTTTTATCATTGGCGCAGGATTCTCCAAATCCAGTGATAACACATTTCTTACAGAAATTCTCATATTACATGGCAGCATTCTTGATACTACATCAATGAGGCTGTCAATTTGCCATTGTAATTCAACTTCTACTTTCATATGAATCAAATAACTGTTCTCCAATATAATTGTCACAATTCCGCAAATTTCTGTAAGCTTCTGTAATAGCATACGCCATGTATATGGAAGTCTTATAAACCATCCAGCCTGCACACGCGCACGACGAATCTGAATTGTATCCTCCTTTAATGGTATGATAGATAATAATTTTTCAAATTTTGATATCCCATACTCATCAGCAGTTTCAATAAATTCATTTTTTAATACCCTTTCAGCCGCTTCCCATACAAGTATAAACTCTGGATTCTCTGCTGTCAGAGTGACATTAGTTTCCTTATATTCTGCTATAAATGGAGGCAGATATGAAATAAGGTCAACTTCTCTAATCATTCACTTACACCCCCAAGTACTGGGATTTCATATTTCCCAAGGTTCAAGTTGTTCCTTTTATCATTAATTGAAGTATTTTGAACATCAACAATCCCTGGAACACTCAAAATTCGATTGTCAATCTGGCTAATTCTTACAATCAAGTATGGCACATCAGCCCATTCCTTTCTAAGTTCCAAGAAATAATTAGAAATGGCTTCCTCAATGAAACTTTGGAGATTTCCCCAGTCATACCCTAATTCAAAGGTCAGGGTTGTTTTGATTGTGATTTCTTTTGCTTTTGCGCTCTCTACCTTCACCACATGTCCAATAGGCGCAAGTCCATAACCCTCACCAGCATTTTCTTCTGGATCAATAATAGTCTGAACAGTCTGAATAAGAGCATCCGAAGCTGCCCCAAATTCAGAATTAATAATTGTCAAAAGTACGGTTCCTCCGGTTGTCAGCTTCTTTTGTTTCCCAGCAAAAAAAACAGAATCCAGCCAGCTCCGAACATCTTTGCTAAGTGTCTCCTTAATACTGTTATACCATGTTTCCACATTTTCTTTTGGTATCATATCTGTAGGGGAAATATCAGCGTTCCATACCCTTGTCACCTTTGTCCGACCTACTCCTGGTATAGCATTTGTTTTTTCCAGATAATCAGCTTGGTTCCCGCCAAAAGCATTTTCATCAAAAGAAGAAAAATACCTTTGCCGCAAATCTTCTGTTTCCTCTTCATCTTCCCCTGGTATTAAAATCTCTGTTAATTCAGCGGATTGTAATCCCTTTATATACTCCACAGGAGTCATTGTTCCAAAAAACTGATTGCCAATCTTTCCGGCCGTTTCACATTCAACCTGGTATTCGCCATCTGCAATTCTTCCAACTACAATATAGTTTATATCGCCAATATTAAATCGCTTCCCCGTAACGTCAATATTCTCTGGCACAAACACTCCTTTTAATACTGTCTTTGTCGCTTTATGAGGATATATCCCCCGCTCCTTACAACGCAAAGTTAGAAATTCCCTTGAAGCAGAGTCTCCATAAGCTTCTTTCAGAATAACATCAAGCTCCAAATACAAAATCTGTAATTCGATAGCCGTGGGGGAATGGGTATCCCAAATAACCGAACCTTCCCGCTTATCAAACTTATCCGGCACACGCGCAAGCATTCTTTCCAGTATAGATTCATAAGTGATATTTTCATACATTAATAATTCACCTCTCTCTCTGCCTGCACATCTCCAAAAATAGTATGTGCTATAAAAGATACACAAATAACACCTTTCTGCGGAAAATCGAATATGAAATTATCAACACCTTTAATACGGTCGTCCCAAAGAAGGGCCTCTGAAATACGCCGCTTTAATTCTGGGCAGACATAGGAAACAGGTTCTCCGAAAAGGTCAACAAGTTCAATTCCATAATTCCAACTATACATAATGTACTGATAACGTTCTGTCATAATAATTTTAAAAATGGACTGTTTTACTGCTTCCAATCCATCAATGTACCCGCGAATAAGATTTTCTTTCGACTGCATCTTATAAGTAAAGCTCTGTTCTTCTTTAATCTCAAAATCTCTATCCAAAAATCCGACTGTTGAAGGAATCATCACTTACCCCCTATCCGGTCAATCACAATAAACTTTTGACCTCCCTGCTGCCTGATAAGTATTACTTTTTCACCAGCTTTAAGGGCATTATATATCTGAAAAACATTCTTTTCACTTGTCCATTCGACGGATACAGTCACTGTATAGTCAGTTACATTTCTTGTCAAAATAAGCTGCGCCTCTCCAAGAATCATCTTTTGTTCCACGTTTATTTTTAATGGAGCGTTTGAAATAACTTCCCCAAAATAAATATCAACTGGTTTTGAAGATTCTCTTTCGTCTCGCGCCGCCATCTTCATTGCCTCCAAAAATCCATTTGCATCACCCAACAAATTCACCTCCTCTAAGCGTCAAATCCATCCAATGTTCGTTTTCTTTATAGGTATGTCTACAACTTTCTACCAACATAAAATTCCTTACTTTCATGTCTCCCAAATCAAGATTTACGACAATCATGCTGCCAGCCCTTACGCGATTATCCCCTAAAATATTCGTAAGTTTTAAATTGCGGGTTTTCTTGTTGTATAACTTTAAAAGTGCGTCTGCTTTCGCCTGACCATTTTCCCCTTTCTTCAATGTATCAAAATATTGAAGAACTCCCCACTTATTAATATTGCTGGAATCCTGCGCAATGTACACTTCCCGAATCCCCGAATCTTCATTGTCATAAGTCAGCTTTATCTTATTGTAAGTACTATCATCAATGCTAGAGGTATATTCAAAATTTTCACCTGTTTCTTCATCTATCATCAAATAAGCCTCTTGATTTCCAACCATCATAGAGGATAGGGGGCTTAACATCAGCTTCCCAAAATCGTCATAGAGAACAAACATTTCTCCAGTATTTGTTAAAGTTAAATCAAGTGCATTTTCTATCATCTC
The DNA here is from genome assembly GCA_910583965.1 of uncultured Lachnospiraceae bacterium. GTDB lineage: Bacteria > Bacillota > Clostridia > Lachnospirales > Lachnospiraceae > COE1. The sequence continues at coordinate 1,279 of CAJUAE010000150.1, read as the reverse complement.
AAAAAGGGAAGTGTTTTCTTCAACCCTTGATTCAATGACATACTTTGTATTTTCCAGCATCCCGACATTCAGCGAATAATCTGCTGCCACCATTTGCACAAACTGGTCTGCTGTTTTATTTTCATAGACAATAGTGTCTTTATTTTTTAGATAGCGCAATTGATCATATGCAGTAACAGTGATCATCTGTCCTTTATCTCTTTGCTGTTTAAACACAAAACCAAAAAAAATATTATCACCGTTTTCCTGCATTGTAACCTTACTTCCTTCTGAAAAATCAAGAATATTGTCCTTTAAGACTTTAAAAGTCAGCTTGCCTGGAGCATTCTTCCGTTCTGTAGTCCATTCAACCCCTTCTTCTATTACTGGAATATATAATTTTGTTCCAAGTTCATTTCCAATCAATAATTCAACACTCATTTGGATACTCCATTTTCTAAACTGCCGGAATTGTCAACACCTGCCCTGGATAAATTAAGTTCGGACTTCCTCCTATCACACTTTTATTTGCGTTATAAATCTCCGTATATTTACTTCCATTGCCATAGAATTTTTTTGCAATATTCCAAAGACAATCCCCCTTTACCACAGTGTACGTCTGTGCGGTAGTTGGTGCAGGGGAATCATTGGATTCCCTCTGTGCCGCAATACTTGCCTGTGAATCTGTTCCTCCTGTGCTGATTTTTACTGTTTTGGTTCCATAATTCTTCCATTGTTTCAGATTAATTTTAACCATAATATCAAATCCGTTTTTTACATCTTCTGTAATTGTATAGTCTTCCATAGATACCTTTATATTTGTGTCAAACAGCCTGCTGCCTGTAGGTTTTCTTCTGCATACAATAAACTGAAATGGTTTGTTTCCTGTTTTGAGAGACTCGAAATACTCAAGAAAAAAATCCGCTTGCTTAAATCCTGATTTATACACAGCAAACGGATATTGTACTTGCGGTATTAAACATTCAAACCCAATCTCTGTTAAACCTGCCTTTTTTAGAATATTAATCTCCCCATCATCTATCATGGTAATCGTTTTATTTGTATTGTTAATCTTAATAGTAAGTTTTGGTGGTGTGACCGGCAGCAGGCATTTATCCAAATAAAAATCATATCCACTTTTTGGCATTATATATGCACTCCTTCCGCAGAAATCTCAACAGCTTCATACATGGCATCTGTCAGCCCAGAAACAATGCCATCCAAGTCCATTTTACCGCTGATTGTATTATTACTCATACTTCGCATACTAAAAACAGGCATATCATTGGAAGCTATGCCA
>CAJUAE010000149.1 GCA_910583965.1 uncultured Lachnospiraceae bacterium | reverse complement strand
TTTTTAATATGAAAGGTAGGGTATTCATTATGCAATATGTAACAAGCGGAACCTGTTCTAAAATGATTGATTTTGAAGTTGAGAACAACATTATAAAATCGGTGGCATTCACTGGTGGCTGCAATGGCAATTTAAAAGGGATTTCAGCTCTGGTTGCCGGAATGTCAGTTGATGATGCAATCTCTAAGCTCAAAGGTATCAAATGTGGATTTAAAAATACCTCCTGTCCAGACCAGTTGGCACATGCGCTGGAACAGTACAAAGCAGAAGCAGCAAAATCATAAATCGGAGGCTGAAAAGTATGAAACGCATCGTCTTTACTGGCGGCGGCTCCGCCGGACATGTGACGCCAAATATCGCTCTGTTCCCGAAACTCAAAAGCCTAGGTTATGATATCCACTATATCGGCTCCTACGACGGCATTGAGAAAAAGCTGATCGAAGATTACCGCATTCCTTATTATGGGATTTCTACTGGAAAACTCCGAAGATATTTTGACATTAAAAACTTTAGCGACCCTTTTCGTGTCATTAAGGGCTTTGTTGAAGCGAGAAAAATTCTAAAGACATTAAAACCAGATATTGTTTTTAGCAAGGGTGGATTTGTGAGTGTTCCTGTTGTTCGTGCAGCGGCGATGCTAAAAATCCCTTGTATTATACACGAGTCCGATATGACTCCCGGGCTTGCGAACAATCTATGTATTCCCGTCGCCCGTAAAGTTTGTTGCAATTTCCCAGAGACGCTACAAAATCTGCCTGCTGAAAAGGCAGTACTCACAGGCTCTCCTATACGAAATGAACTCACAAAAGGCAGTAAACAAAAGGGATTGCAAATGTGCGGTTTTAATGTGGCAAAACCTGTAATTATGGTGATTGGAGGAAGTCTTGGCGCTGCCGGTGTCAACAAACTGGTTCGTGAAGCACTCCCCAAGCTGCTCGAAGATTTTCAGATTGTACACATCTGTGGAAAGGAAAAGATTGATAACTTGCTTCTAAAAACTGCAGGCTACAAACAATTTGAATTTGTAAAAGAGGATCTAAAAGACCTGTTTGCAATGGCAGATATTGTTATCTCACGTGCTGGAGCCAACGCAATCTGCGAACTTCTAGCGCTGAGAAAGCCCAATCTTTTAATACCCTTACCTGCTCATGCAAGTCGCGGAGACCAGATCTTAAACGCAAAGAGTTTTGAGTCACAGGGCTTTTCCATGGTTGCCGACGAAGATTATCTTACTGCTGTAACGCTAACAGAGAAAGTGCATGAATTGTATTTTACAAGACAATCTTATATTGACGCGATGCAAAACAGCAAAATAAAAGATTCTATTGACACAATTACAGCGTTAATTCAAGAAACCATAACTCAATAAACGCCGACATCGCGCCGGGAACCCGTCAACGAACCGATAAATCGGTTTGATGACGGGTTCCCGTGTACAATCGAGTAGGGAAGGTTGCTTCCCCTACTCGCCGCGCGACCCATGCGCCGCCTTAGCAGCTTATTTCCTCTGCACGAATCTGCGTATAAAAAAACTGAAAACCTTTAATTTTTTAGGTTTCCAGCTCTTTTCTCTATCACGCAAACAGTTCGATGCTATCTAATTGTTTGCGTGACACAAAGGATTCGACTCAATATTAATGAGGACATTTATCAAATGTCTGAGTTGAAATATGGTCACCAAATATATTTTTACCACATTTGCTACATCTTTGTCCTTCGTAATATTCTACTCTACAATGACCATCACTGTAAATATAATGCATAGCTTGTTTACCATCCACATAAGTATGGGTGCAGGTGTTATGTGGTTGTATCTCATTTTCTTCTAGATTGTCATAATATACATTGCCACTTTCATCTACAAAAAGCACACTTGTTTCACTCGTAATGTATGTTTCTATTTTGTCCAAACATTCATCTGTTTGCCCCTTTAGTTGTTCAACATCTTCCCCAATAAAAAATGATTGTACTTTTTCGGCATCATTACTTTCATTAAAGTATGCCACATCTCTTGATTGATATGCTGCCGCCGTCAGTGAGGATGCAAAAACTCCTGCTGCAATAAGAGCGGTTCCTACCACTTTACTAAACAATCCAAATTTCTTTCTATTCTTCATCATATTTTTAATTCTCTCCGTTAGCTCTTTTTCACCTGCATTCTTCCCAAGACCCATAAAAGGTACGATTGCACTGTATTTCCCTTCTGCAAAATCCACAACCATATTCGCATAATCCTTAATTTGTTGTGGATTCTTTCCCGCCAAAACTTTTTCGTCACAATACATTTCTGCAACAATGCTCCAGCGTTTCCAGAGATAATAAACAAAAGGATTGTAAAAGTTCAAGAAAACCACCACATACAAAAGCACTTTGACAAGATTATCCTTGACTTTGATATGTATTAACTCATGATTTAGTGCATCTTTCAGTCTATCCTGTGTGAAATCAATATCTGGCAATATAATATTTCCATATAACAACCCTGTTGCAACAGGCGTATCCAATCCGCGACAACGATAGACTTTTACTTTGCCATTGCCACCGAGCACATGAATCATATTTGTCTCTATTTCACTTGGATTGGAATATTTCAGTATTGTCCTATGTGCTTTTTTATAATTTCCTGCCATATGAAATATTAAACATATGCTTATTAAAATCAAAATAAACATTATAATATATGACAACGTATTGTAAGCAACTATTCTATTTTTATAAATGAATATAGAATACCCACTATTATTAATCTGCCCATCTTTGCTTTGTAGAAATTTTCCTACCCTAAGTACGTTTCTCACCCATGCACCATAGTTCATACAGAAATATGGAAATGGAATGAGAAATAAAACAATTGTTACAGTAAGATAAACTTTGTGCCAAACTATCGGCAGATGTCGTTTTGTGTACACGTATGACAATATATAAATTATAATCGCAACACTTCCTGCGAACCCCATTGTATGAAACAGACTCATCTCTATCCCTACTATTAAAGAACCATAAAAGAATAACATTACAATCTTGTTTGTCTATCCTTTCGATTGCAATGTTATTTCTTTACAGTTCCTAATGCAGATACAAAAAATGTATATGCTAGATGATTCGCTACAACCTCACAATTTGTAATTACTGTTTCAACGTGTATGCTTTGTAAAGCTCAATTACGCACAAGTGTGCTAATGCATTCACAGAACCATTGTACACTCCACTATTGTAGATTTCTGACTAAGCTATCGGTACATATCCACAGTCACTTATTTATATGATTTTGTGGAATTTCATCTAATTAGCTTTTCCTTTCCTAGATTTTTGTTTCGTCTCTAGTTTTTGGACTTAACTATACTTTGGATTTTAGATACTTTGAGCCTATTTATTTACTTAGATTCTTCTTCTATCATTGCTCTAAGGTTGTTTGCAACGGTTTCATTGATACTTCTTCCACCAGTAAGCGCTGACAAGAATCGAATGACTGAACCTTCATACAATTCGTCAAGTAAGTATCTTGTTCGTACCTTCTCATACTCTGGAATTGTAAGCGCAGCATAGTACACTTTTTTCCGTCCACGCATCTCTGTCCTAATGAGCCCTTTGTCTATTAACCGCCTTAAAAAGGTATTGACTGTCTGTTTCGCCCACACTTTCTCTGTATTGTTGCTCAAATACGCCATAAATTCAGAGAACATTTTACCATTTGTTCCTTCTTCCCATAAATAATCCATAATCAGCGCCTCTGAGCGTGACATTCCAGTATCTGTTATCTTTGACATATTTTCTACTCCTCTCCTAACTGCTTTTTTATTGTTCCTATCTTCTATATATTACTATTATTCCGTCATACTTGTAAAGCTTTTTCGACAAAATTTATAATTTTTCATAATAATTCATTACAATTTACACCCACACTAGAGTACCTATTCCTTTAAGAGGACTTGATATAAATTGCAACATATGACTATTTTCCAACAAAAGATTCTTTGACTTGATCCAATGCTTCAGGAGTCATGCCGCATGGTTTCATCACGAGTGTCTGTCCATCGTCATTATACCGTGGAATCAAATGGATATGAAAATGGAATACGGTCTGTCCTGCAACCTCATTGTTATTCTGAATGATATTAAATCCGTCACAACCAAATTTTTCTGTCATCTTCACAGCCATATCCCTTGCGAGTACAAGCGCTTTGGAAGCCGTACTATCATCAATCTCATACAAATTTTTAAAATGCTCTTTGGGCAGAATCAGCGCATGTCCCTTTGTGGCAGGATTTAAATCAAGTATTACTCGAAAATCTTCATCTTCATGCAATGTCCTTGATGGTATCGTACCATTTGCTATCTTACAAAATATACAATTATCGTCCTTCATAAGTTTCCCTCCATTCTAAATCATTACCTTTTGTTTGCGTTTACGACTTAACAGTCAATTATTATTTAAATACAAATAATAAATCCAATGTGCGCAACACTTTGAAGTCACCCTTCATTTTCATATCACCTGACATAAATGCTTTCTGAAAGGTCATACGTCCCTGCACAATCTCACTGATAATATTAGAGGACACTTGCATTTCCACATCAAAACTATCGGCCTCCCCATAGAAACATTCCAGTTCTGTATGATTTACCTGAACAATCAGCGGCAATTTCACTTCAGGCATATTAAATCGATACACCGCACGAAAGCCCGCCTGTGGATAAAAGTGCGTCTTAAATTCCTGCAAGAACAGATTGTTGTCTGGCACCTTTACATTCATCAAATCTTTAAACATACTGGCAAGTTCTTGGATGTCCTCTTTTTGCTTCTGTACATACAAATCGTCACTGGCAAGCTCCGACAACTGTTCTGCCTCCTGCGGAGTTAGATTCAGACTTTGTGTAAATGTAATCTTTTGTTTTACTGCCTGATTGCTATTTGGAAAAATTGGCATCTTTTGATTAATACAACGATACATATCCTCTGTGCGCTTGTCAATCACTCTTGCGTAACCTGCATTCTGCTCCAACTCTGACACATCTGCAACATATCCACAAATCCCCGTAATCGGTCGACCACCAAGAATCTCCCATGCCTCTGTAAGACTTTTTACAGCATCATGCTCTCCGTAAGTGGTCGCCATAACAACCGGGCACATATAGATTCCAGCAATCTTTTCCTTGTCGCCATAAAGCCAACAAGCGTCAAGAAACTGTTGCATATAACCACCCACACCATACCATTCCACTGTTGTTGCAAGGATAATGCCATCTGCATCCTTCAAGGTCTGCGGCAGTGTAACAATATTATTTTTTAGCTCGTACAGGTCATAGCGCTCCACACTGACATTCAGTTCACGCAACACTTCCTGTACTTTATTTAATACGTATAAAGTTGGGTCCCCAATCAATCCCCTGCCTCCGTAATAAATGTTAATTTTCACCTTAAACCTCCTCGTTCATTTCAATATGCTGGCATTTTTAATGTTCAACTAATCTATTGATTAATATCTGTTCCTAAATGTCTGTATAACATGCATCACTGCCATCATTAGTAAGCCGCATATAAATCCGCCCACGTGCGCCGCATTGTCGACTTGTGCTGCCCTTGCACCAGAGTAAATCATATACACAATTGCAAAAATCATTCTGCCCACAGAGACATTCTCATATGCGCTTGGTATCTCTCTGCCATTTTGGCACAAGATGTCCGTCTGGTTCAATTCATGCCCTGCCTCAAATGCATTACAATGTGCTCTGCGCCTTCTATCACGCGCAATGACAAGAATAAATAGCGCTCCAATAAGCCCAAATATCGCTCCACTGGCACCGACTGCATCATAAATATCTCCTGTCAGAACAGCATACGTTATTGAAAATGCCCCTGCGCCAAAACCCGACAACAGATACAGAACTGTAAACCGAAAATGTCCAATCGTCTGTTCTATCATCTGCCCTAAACCGACCAAAAAAATCATATTGCTAACAATATGTTCTGCGTCCGCATGTAGAAACATAGATGTCACAAAGCGATAATATTGTTTCCCATCAAAAATCCTTTCTGCATTTATGCTACCAACATTATACACTACTTCACCGATTTGTGTACACAAAATATATCCGACAATATTCAGTCCTAATATCACTAATGTCACACAATAGTCCCGCCAGTTTACCGCCTGTTCCTGCTCCATTGCATACACCTTTCTTTAGGAGCTGTAAAAAATAGACAAATCAAGATGTGTCAATTCGTTTCCTACAACTTCTTATTGATTCAAAACTGTAAAGAAATAACATTGCAAGGTCGCACAGATATGGTTTCAAATATACAAGTCAAAAAACACAAACATAGTGAGCTATGTTGAGGATTCTTGACTTGTGCAATTGGATTGATAGATACGCAAAATTGTAAAATTATTTCTTAACAGTTCTTTATTATGATGTTGGGGTCAAAAGGTATTTTGCCCCCTATGATACCACGGATTGCT
>CAJUAE010000148.1 GCA_910583965.1 uncultured Lachnospiraceae bacterium | reverse complement strand
AATATCTCTTTATTTATTCCGTATCTTATGATATTATTAAGTTGCATTTGATATTTGCTTATATTGATAAAAAATACCTTAACACAGGAGGCATAATAATTATGACAGTCGGCGAAAATATTCGACGCATACGTCAAGAACGAGGTCTGACATTAAAGCAATTAGGAGAAATGGTTGGCGTCAGCGAAGCCTACATTAGAGCATATGAGAGCGGGCGCAGAAACCCCAAATTAAAATCATTAGAAGCTTTAGCACAGGCACTCGCTGTCAATGTAGAAGTATTAACCAACTCTGATTTTGACGGCATCAAAGCTATGCACAGGCTTTTTCAAGTGTTCCGCCAGTATGACGGGCATTTGTTTGAATATCAGGATCAGGACGGCAATGATATGGTTGCTGTCAGTTTTGGCACACTTTCTTTAATGCGCTCATGGCGTGACCGCTATGAGGAATATATGAAAGAAGTAGAGAAATGCAATTCAATTAAAGACGTGAAGAAGCGTGGAGAGGCATTGTTAAAAGCAGAGGCGGCTTTTAATCTTTGGATGGATATCTATCCGGAGTCGGAGCCTTTTGATTTGAATTTGAAGATACAGAAGGCGCATGATGAGGCTATGGATCAGATAGGATTGAATGCAAAGGAATAAACCTCGCAACTATTACCACATATAACACAAAACAATTATTCCTAACATAATTCAATAACTATTTTTTATATAAAGTGTACCTACAAAATGTCAATTCAAAACCCAAAAATCTATAATTTAAGATAGTAATGCAGGATGTGAGTCGAACCTCTAAATTCACATCCTGTTTTACATACTCCAAATATACAAAATAATAGCTAGCAATTTAGTCTTTGTCATTAATTGTGTTGCTTCTTGTTATCTCGTGTTGTAATTTGTTATATTTTTCGTTATCCATCATTTTATTGTTGACATTTTACCAATGTCATGTTATATTATGTCAAAAGGTGGTTGTACATATGAATAACTTAAAAAGTATTCGGGAAATTTATGGAATTACGCAAGATGAAATTGCAAAAGCAATTAATGTTAATCGTGCAACAATTTCTAACTGGGAAAATCAAGAAGATAAAAAAGCTTCTAGTTCCTGTTTAGAAAAATTGTCCCTCTTTTATGGAATCGGACCTGAATTTTTCTATGATGAAGTGCTTAACGATACCGTTCGAGCGATGCTCGTTCAAAATTCAAAGCGTCAAAGACAAATTGAAATGGATAGTAATGGCGAACATGCTAAGGCTGAGGACTTTCATAATTTATTTTCCTCTATTACTTTTGATAAAGCTATCCGAGAGTATATGACAGCAACAAAACTACTCTTAGCTACTGCAGACGACGGTTCCTTAGAAAAATTGGAAACTGCTCTTAAAATAAACAAAAAAATGGGAGCACGCTTAGAAAGTATTGTAGATATTCGAAATTCAGAAAATGCTAATAACGAAGAGTCCTTATCTGATTTAATGGATAAACTCTCTTCTGAAAACTAACTATTTCAAAAGAAAAAGACCTTGATAGCACGTCAATGCTTTCAAGACCTTTTCAAAAATCAACATCCTTCTAAGTTAGGTTGTTAATTCCTCGACAGTCTTATCATACCTTGTTTAGGAGCGTTAGTCAATGATTTTTGGCCAAAACCATTTATTGGAAAGGAGAGATATTGACATATGAACTGCTCTTTTGACTTAGTTTAAAATAGATTTATAACTATAAACTAGGATTCCGGCGTTTTCGCCAACGAGGTAAACACAATGAAACATTATTATATTAACAATAATACAACAAACCCTAACGGTAACAACGAAGTTCATACAGAAGATTGCAAATATCTTCCTTCTCCTACAAATCGTACCTATCTTGGTTACTTTATTGATGGTATTGCTGCTGTAGCTACTGCAAAGTCAAAAGGTTATTCCAAAGCTGATGGTTGCATCCATTGTTGCTCTGAAGCCCACACAGAATAGGAGGTATGCATTATGAGAAAAAATCAGCATATTACTCCTCATCCGGATGGCGGCTGGCAAGTAAAAGGAGCTGGTAATAGTCGCGCTACTGTAAGAACCAGTACCCAAGCTGAAGCTATTAATATCGGGCGTTCAATTTCGCAGCATCAAGGTTCTGAATTAGTTATCCATAGAGCAAATGGACAAATAAGAGCCAAAGACTCGCATGGAAATGATCCCTATCCCCCAAAAGGGTAGGCAGTAAAATCTGCCTATCTTTTTATTAGTGCAATATAAGCAATAACGGTAAACCCAAAAGTAACATAACAAGGAGAATTTATTTTATTATGAAAACTATTGATTTAGATTTCGACGGATATTGGCGAGAAGTTAACAAAGATAGCGTGCCTAGCAAATCTGGCATATATTGTGTATATTCATGTGTATACAACAGCAATGAAAAAACCGTTTCAATCACAAAGTTACTATATATTGGTGAATCCGAAGATGTGCATAGAAGAATAGCCAAGCATGATAGACTGGATGATTGGAAAAAAGAATTATCTGCTAATGAAACTTTGTGTTATTCATTTGCTCCCATCAATGAAGATGACAGAGAGCGAGCAGAAGCTGCTTTGATATTCAAACACAAGCCACCAATGAATAAAGAATACTTTAACAATTTTCCTTACACTGATACAAAAATATCTTTATCTGGAAAAGCGAAATTCCTAACAACAAATTTCATAGTCGAAGAAACTTAAAAGTGAAAAGCCTTTTCCTCGCTCTAACCCTACTTATAATTTTTTGTACCCAAATCGTACCCACCGCCACCTAAAAAATCCCCGCAAGCCTTGATTTTTCAAGACTTGCGAGGATTTTACTTCTCACTCGAACTCAATCGTCCCTGGCGGTTTACTTGTCAAATCATACACTACCCGATTAACCCCCCGCACCTCATTAATAATCCGGCTCATAACCACCTGCAACACCGCAAACGGCACTTCCGCACACTCCGCGGTCATAAAGTCAACCGTATTCACAGCCCGAAGTGCGACCGCATAATCATACGTCCGCTCGTCTCCCATGACACCGACACTGCGCATATTCGTAAGCGCCGCAAAATACTGTCCGATACTTCTGTCTAGTCCTGCCTTTGCAATCTCCTCACGGTAGATCGCATCTGCGTCCTGCACAATCCGCACCTTCTCTGCTGTAACTTCCCCGATAATCCGAATCCCAAGCCCGGGTCCCGGGAATGGCTGGCGGAATACCAGCCGCTTAGGAATCCCTAATTCCAATCCCGCCTTTCGAACCTCGTCCTTAAACAAATCACGAAGCGGTTCAATAATTTCTTTGAAATCGACATAATCTGGTAATCCTCCAACATTATGATGTGATTTAATCACCGCCGACTCCCCGCCAAGGCCGCTCTCCACTACGTCGGGATAAATTGTTCCCTGTGCTAAGAAATCCACAGCGCCAATTTTCTTCGCCTCCTCCTCGAACACACGGATAAATTCCTCCCCGATAATCTTTCTCTTTGTCTCAGGCTCTGTCACACCGGCAAGCTTCGCATAATACCGCTCCTGTGCGTTGACACGGATAAAGTTCAAGTCAAAGTCCCCATTTGGACCAAAGACAGCCTCAACCTCGTCCCCTTCATTTTTACGCAGCAAACCGTGGTCCACAAAGACACACGTAAGCTGCTTTCCGATTGCACGCGACAGCAGACCTGCAGCAACTGACGAATCCACACCGCCCGACAATGCAAGCAGCACTTTGCCGCCGCCAACCTTTTCGCGAATTTGTTTTACAGACTCCTCCACAAACGAATCCATACGCCATGTGCCCGCACAGCCACAGATGCCGCGCACAAAGTTATCAATCATTTTTGTTCCCTCAACCGTATGCAGCACCTCAGGGTGGAACTGGATTGCATAAAGCTTTTTCTCTGCACACTCCGCTGCTGCCACCGGGCAGTCTGCTGTGTGCGCACAAACTGAAAAACCGGGAGCAGTCTGAGAAATATAGTCATTATGGCTCATCCAGCAAATCGTTGACGCCGACACACCGGCAAACAGAGGAGAATCCGAAGCTACTGAAACCTGAATCTTTCCGTACTCACGCACCGGTGCTTTTTCCACCTTACCGCCAAGTATATGCATCATGAGCTGTGCACCGTAACAAAATCCCAAAACCGGAATCTCCAGCTCAAAAAGTTCTTTTGTGTAAGTGGGCGCATTTTCTTCATAGCAACTATTTGGGCCCCCTGTCAGTATAATCCCCTTTGGTGCAATTGCCTTAATCTGTTCAATATCCGTTTTATAAGAATAAATCTCACAGTAAACATTGCATTCCCTAACACGTCTTGCCACAAGTTGATTGTACTGACCACCAAAATCAATAACAATTACTTTTTCGTCGGAAAGCCCTTTCTCCATGGAATGTTTTTTTTCCATTTCCATCGTTTATCCTCCTCGCTATTTTAAATGATTTCATCCATATTGTCATAAATATATGCTCTATGGTATCATGAAAAATAAATGAAATCAATATCTTATATAATACCACTTTACAACTTTTTAAAAAAGAAAAATAAAATAACGTACAAAGCACTTTCTGATGTATAATAAATTTGCCATCTAAAATATACGAAAGAGAGTGACCTTGTACGCATAACTTATGCATGTTTCTATGTTAAGGTGAATTATTATAACTTTATGAACACCACTGCTTCTATAGATTTAAAACTGATACCAGAAAAACTACAATCACAGCCTGTTTTTCTTTATATTGACGATACGATGGTCTAAAAGTTTGGTAAAACATTCGAGAATATCTGTACCCTTTTTGACCATGTCGCACACAATGGCTCTAATTATCTGAATAGACACTATTTTGTAAGTGTCATGCTCTGTGTGCCAGTATAGAAGAAAGGCAAGATCCATTATCTTTCTGTTCCACTTGGATACCGTATATGGCAGAAAAAGGAGTCAAAAACTGGAACTGGCGGCCTCCATGATCCATCATGTAATACTTATATTTCATACAAAGAAAAATGTTATCATTCTTTGTGACAGTTGGTATGTAAAAAGAGCTTGTTTCCATTATGGATGAATATGAAAATCTTGATCTCATAGGAAATAGATCCGATTTCGTTATATATGATCTGCCGCAACAGCAAACCGAAAATCGCCTCTGAGCCAGACTGACAGCCGTCATATGTAGTATATTCCTCTGATGCTGTATCCTTTCAGATGGAACATAGAAGTTAGTTATTATGAACAAAAAATATTCTGGTCATTGTGTAATTACATGGTAAGAAGCCAAAAAGGGATTGAAATACTGGTCAATCTAATCAACATCTCATACTGTGCCATGAAAATACTGTCGTATCAGGATGTGTCATTGAATAAATATCAGTCAGAAAGCGTACAAGGATTTCATTTTGCGCTAAGTGAACAGATCCGTCGACAGATAGTTTATGCCATTTTGGCGGAAATTATCGAAACTTGCATAAAATCAAAAGCCTTAATAAATGCCTTAAAACAGGTGGTTCAGCAACATGGGTATTATTTATAAAGTTGTAAAGTAGTGTAAAATATTCATTCATACGTTTATATTATATAACAGCAGTTTACAAGTTTTTTTAATTATATTTTCATAGTTTTACATTAAATAAATATTTAATTTTCCTGTATTTTGTAGACGATAAAGTGCATATTTATTACATTTTAAACAGCAAGTCGAATAAATTTAAAAAAATTGTAAACTGATGTAAATCAAATCAATCATATGTGAACTACCCATTGTCTAAAGCCAATGGGCTTCCTGCTTCATCGACCTCGTAACCAAACTTGTTTGGTTTACCTACTATCTCCACAGGCGTTAATTCGGGCAGTCCCTACCCTATATCGTTTCCCTTTACGCTGTTTGCCTTAGTCCTTCTGCTAAAATATTCCTTGCCGCATTAATATCCCTGTCATGTTTTGCACCACAAACCGGGCATTCCCATTCCCTTACTGACAAATCTTTTGTATCGGCATTCTGATTTCCACAGGCAGAACATATCTGGCTGCTGGCATAGAATGTATCTATTTTGATGTACTTCCTCCCATTCCACGCTGACTTATACTCTAACTGCCTTGTCAGCTCATACCATGACACATCAGATATGGATTTTGCCAGATGATGATTTTTTACCATATTCCTTATCTGTAAGTTTTCCAAAACTATCACTTGGTTTTCGCTGATAATCTCATTGGAAACTTTATGCAGATAGTCTTTTCTCGTATTCGTAATTTTCTCATGGCATAATGCTATTCTCTTTTTCTGTTTATAATAATTGCTTCCCCCTTTTTCTTTATGCGCAAGTCTCCTTTGCAGTTTGGCAAGCTTTTTCTCATATTTCTTTATTGTCTTTGGATTCCCATATTTTTCTCCATTAGACATAATACACAAATCCTTAATCCCTAAATCCAATCCTATGTTCCCCTCTGTATACGACATTTCCTCATGTTCTGTTTCTACCAGCACTGACGCAAAATACTTCCCACTGGATGCCTGTGA
>CAJUAE010000147.1 GCA_910583965.1 uncultured Lachnospiraceae bacterium | reverse complement strand
TCTGGCGTATGTTTTCCAACAGATCCATACAGGCAAAATAATTCCGGATTTCTTCATAAGCCTGTTTCTGGTTCCCTTTGAGTGCAAGACAATAATCTCCGTGTGCTTCCTGCACAATAACCCGTGCGGTTTCTTTCTGGGTATTCATGGCATCCGCAGTAACGATGCACTTCCGGCAGTCAAGTCCTTTCATAACTGCCTGCATTTCGGGAATCTCATTCGTTTTCTCGTTAATTCTCGTGCTGGACAGGCAGACCCCCCATTCTGTGGACATTACATTAAATTCGTTCAGGTTACACAAATCTTCTGGATTCTTTGCGTGTTTCTTCATGGTATGCCGGGTTTCCTTTCCGTCTGCTGCAATGACATCACGTACATAGCAGCCCAGTTCTTCATTTTGATATAGATATTGGTCAAGGTGCTGCCCGGCCATTTCTATCATCTGAACCAGGATTTCTTTGAGCATTCCCTGCAGTTCATCTGGCCGGATGATGGCAAAGACCCTCTGCATCGTATCATGGGATGGAATTCCGTTCTTTAAGTCCAGATAGTTTCTTAAAGTTTCTCTTTCATCCATCGCAAAATCATAGATATCCTCCCATTCATCATTTCCGGCAAGTACACCAAAGAATACTATGCCCAGAATGTCCCTGAAGGCGTGCTTTACTTTGCCCTGCTGTCTGCTATCTGTCATCATATCGGCCTGCTGTGAATAAACATCCATGAAAATACGGTCCAGCCCTTGAGTTTCCGAGAGGCGGATCTCCTCTATGAGCATATGAACTGTTTTTGATAAGTTTTCAAGTTTTGTATCTTTTTTTGCCATACTGTCCTCCACATACGCAAAATGCTGTTTGGAAACAGTGTATTATATATTAGTTCAAAAAGAAAGTACTCCCATCACTTATTGGTAAAATATAACAAAAAAACTCAAAAAATGTATGTCTTTTTCATTCATGCGTTTAATCTGCTTATTCATCATAAAATATAGAGTGGATAATGTTTCTCCCATATATCCTATGTAACGTTGTTCTCTATCGCTCTGTTTCAAAGCACCTAACTCCTCTACACGTTCCAAAATAGGAAATAGCCATGCACAGTACTCAGATAAAACCGCTTTCTTAGCAACTATGATATTATAATTATACAAATACCTTTGTGACAAAATTTCCAAACTCCTTGATGCATATTGAGGATATAACTCCTCCAATGCGATAAGCAATACATTCCAATCGCTATCCTTCAAATATCGCTTATGGTGTTCTTCAATATTTGGCTCGTAGGGCATCGGATACGGAAGAATAACATCCACATCATTGTCTATAAGTCTTAATACATCATCATTTGATAACTCTAATATTCTTCTGTAATGGCATAGACCATAATATTCATCAACAGAATCAGATTGTTGTCTATTTAATCGATTTTTCCATATCCAATAGAGTGCTGTTAATTCTGAATAATTTTGATTTTTGTTTGAAATATTTTCCCCGTCACAATCTAAAAGATTTGCGACTCTCTTATCACATAAAGTCGCCCCTACCTGTATGGGTATTATCCACGCTGGCATGTTATATTGACTTTCTAAAGGTTTATCTTTATAAAACTTTGCCATAAATAAATTTAACTTTGCGCTATGATACCCTATAGGAAGTGCCGATAATGGCATATATTTTTTATTACAGATATAATAGTATCCCATAAGCTTCGCCCAACACATAGATGTCAAACGAACATAACAACACAGCCCTTGCTCATTTAAACTCTTTTCTATGTCTGGCATCACATTATCCGGTGTTGCAATTAAAACCTCAATATTACGTTTCTCCTCTTTGGAAAGGCTTTTAGAAAAATCCTCTAATTGCAATACAGGTACCCCTAATAAAGAATTAGCATTATCTTCACGTTTTGTTACCAAAAAACATTTAATAATTCTTTTAGGATATAAATTCCGTATTGCTTCACAAGCTCCAATCGCAATACTTTGTGCTCCATATATCGCTATTTCCATTCAAATTTCCCCTATATTGCATATAATACTGTTTCTGTATGTATATAACTGTAATGACGCATATAAATCTTGTACTCAGGATTTAATTCCAAAACCTTCAGCGGAATATCAACAATATCTTCTGGTCTATGATATACACAGATTGCCAATCGAGGTTTAAATTTTTTGATTGTATTCTTTGCACCCTCCAAGGCTTTCATTTCGCTCCCTTCTATATCCATTTTAATTATGGATACAGGTTTTTCTTGCAATTTATCATCAATAGATGTCACTCTTATTGTTGTATCTCCACTTTCTGTAATAAAACATTTTTCTTTATTACCAGACAAAAAACTCACTTCTCCTATTTCATTCCACAATCCTTCCTCATATACTTTCATTCTTATAATCCGCCTTTCTGCGAAAGGCACCAATGGGGTTATGAAACCTTATTTGTGGCTTTCGCTTTTCAAGTTTTTGTGATATAATTTTCCTACCTCAAAATATAAATATGGCATCCCGGCATCAGTATCAGATGCACCCATCCGTTTGGTTTTGATGTGCAGGTGCGCCAAAGTAATAGCCTTAAGGTGGGAATATTGATATCCGAGGCTCGCTATGCGAGTCTATTTGTGTTACTACACACCCAAAAATGGCTGTTTTTAGCTTGTTTCAAACTTTTATCTATGGATTTTAATGTAGATAATTTCTGATAATTATACTTATCTGGCTCAAACATATAAACTGCATCATAATCTTCATTGCACCATTGGATAAATTTAATGCTATCTCCTCCATCCAGTGCTCCCCCATCAACAAAGCTTTCATGTGAGTGTGCTTTCATAATATCGCGATCAAAATATTGTTCTTCTGTTCCTAGCCACCATGACTTTGTTGGCAAAAATATCCTTTCTTGTTCAATCCCCATATGTATTAATTGTTCTTCTATTTCTGATACATAGTCATTTGTCGCAATCACTATGCCACACTCTTTATCATAAAGTAATATTTCTGGATTACAAATTCTTAGTCCTTCAATCTTACTACCATACAAATTCCGATTATTATCCAGAAAACATATTACTTTTTTATTCATAAATCTCAATACGCTGGCTATTTGTTTACCTGCACACCCTGCACCAAAAATAACAACAGATCCATAGTTCTTATCTATCCAATCTATCATCTGAACCATTATATCTGTTCTTCCATAGCGCTCCATCTCACAATGAACTAATTCTTGTATATACCTACTATCTCCAGATAATGAGTACTGTAATCTCTTCATAAATATATCTTTTGAAGCCTTATCCTCTAATTTATTATATATTTTTCGTATTTGCTCAAATAATGCCATATTTTTTACTTCCCCTTCACATCAACCCAAATGCAGACATTGTTATCTCACTCTTTATCAGATTCTCGTCCATTTTGTGCACTATTTCATCGCCATATATTGTTGTCAATTCCTTATATATCGCATCCCGTGTTTTGGCAAATGAACTGGCTATAACAATCGCATCAAATTTATACTGTGCTATATTATCCAATGACTCAACTGGCAGCCCTTGCTTTCTAAGCTCTATATCATTACGATCAACCAACGCCACTATGGAACAAAAACCAGATTGATTAATATATTTATACAACCGCTGCCCATATGTACCCATCCCATAAAGTATAATATTGCTTCCTTTTTTTACATTTGGATATGGAAATAAATACTCTAATCTCTCAATTTCCTGATATAATGCATCCGCCCTTGGAACCATTAAAAAAAGCAGATATTCCTTCCATTGTTCTGTTAAATCATAAATATATTTATAGTTATTAAATGATGCTAATACAGTTTTCCAAAGAATGTTAAATCTTGTTTTCTCTAATTGAATGTTAGGCATTTGTTTTACTGTGGATCGAGGCGTCTGTCGATAATGATATAAACATTTATCCAATATATATATGCTGTCTGCATTCAAAATACAAGGATATGTACATGCTGCATCATCCCCCATTGTAATTCTGTCATCCACTGCCATCAAAAACCGTTCTAAACATTTCCGCTGAAACAGTTTGTCCCAAAGTCCAGGGAAGATTCCCCATTCAAAAAACAATTCATTAACGATCATATTGGGATATATTTTTTCTATTAACATTTTCTTATCATATTTTCCAGAATCAAATCCATGATAAACTTCCTTATGAATATTGCCTGTATCCTCAAATCTCCCACACATTGCAATATCAACCTGCTCGTATGATAGAATATCAAAAAGACATTCTATCATATCAGGTTCTATCCAATCATCTCCATCTGCAAATGCTATATACTCTCCTGTTGCATAAGTCATTCCCAGTTTACGCGCACTCACAGCCCCTTTATTATCTCTATGGATAACTACAATACGTTCATCCTTCTTCTTATATGTTTCACAAACATCATAGCTACCATCTGTTGAACCATCATTAATCAAAATTATCTGTAAATCGCTATAAGTTTGCTTACAAATACTTTCAATACACTGTGGCAAATATTCCGCTACATTATATATTGGAACAATAACACTTATCATAATTACAAATTCTCCTTTTCTTTTATCTGTTCCAATAAGCCAAAATATTATGATGTGTCTTTCTCTTGCTTTTATCTGGCAATTTTATCCAATCTGTTCCATAAAGATTATCAAGATATTCCTTATATCCTCCTGGAACATTTACCTCAATATCTTCAAATTTCATTTGTAATGTCATATCGTATACACTTCTTGGCGTGCAATCCTTTTCCCCATAGACAGTTCCTAAAACACCTACATAAGATGATTTATCAAAATCGTATTTAGCCAGAAATGCCTTTTGCCTTTCAAACCATTTCGAAAAGATCTCTATACTGCCGTTTGTTGCATAAAATTCTTGCCAAATTTGACGGGTTAATTCTTTATAATTCATGAAAAATAAATGTCTTTCTTCCTTATCTGCTGGAAGTCCTATTAAAGGAAAAATATCAATCCATAATGGATTTACTTTGCGAAGTGTGCTAATATCCTCATTTACTATTGTCCTTTTATCCACAACCTTTGCAAAAACATCTATAAAATCATTTATCTGTGAAGTTCCAAATCCCATCATACTATACTGTTCTGTCTCTTCGAACAATTCAATAAATTTTAAATAATCTCTCCACGGCAAAAAAATATCTATATCATCATCCCAGGGAATAAAACCTTTATGTCGTATTGTCCCAAGTAATGTTCCACCACACACCCAATAACGAAGTTTATTTTTTCTGCAAAACTTATCCACAAAAATAAGAATCTGTTTCTCAGTCTGTTTTATCTCATCTAGCGACATTCTGATATTCCTTTCAAAAAGGCTGTCTAATTCTTTATCCTTAAAGTCATATACCACATAAAAATGAACATATTCCTGATATCCTAATGCCTCGAGCTTTGACTTCTCTGCTGCATACTCCTTAGACGCAATCAAAATCATTAATTGATTGTCGAACTTGGACAATCTCTCCTTTATTGTCCATACATTTATAATATCTGTTTCCTGATTCAAAAATTTACATGCAAAGTTCTTTATCTCTGATCGGAATTGCACCACTAGCGCTTCATCCTCCGACACATATCCTTCAATATTGTTGTATCCTAAATTGGAAAGTATTGTGCGCATTGCAAAGGAATATCTGTCAAGTCCATACAAAATTATCTTCCGTTCATACTTAATAATGTTTTGGCTAATCAAATCTTCTATTCCTTTTGCTATTTCCCTTATAATACTTTTAATATAATATGATCCCATTTAAATTATCCACTCATTTCATTTATTATCTGTATAGATTTTTGTATACCTTCTGATATAGAAAATACCGAATTCCATCCCAGTCCTTTTAATTTATCATTATCTACAATTTGTTTTTTAATAGGGGATACTTCTGCCTTCTCGTTATCGGTTGGTTTATGCAGTTCTACTTTGCACTTTCCAACATTAGCACATCTGTCTGCAAACTCATTTACTGTACAATATTCTCCAGAAGATATTCCATATACTGTTCCACATGTACCATCAGCCAATACAGTCAATAACCCCGATACACAATCTGCAACATAGGAAAATGAACGTCTTTGTTTCCCTTCGCTGTACATTTTAATATCAATCCCTTTAGCAGCAGCTTTAAGAAACTGTGCTGTTGCCCTATTGTCAGTTTCTGTCATATTAGCTCCAAATGTATGACAGGGTCTTGC
The DNA here is from genome assembly GCA_910583965.1 of uncultured Lachnospiraceae bacterium. Classification (GTDB taxonomy): domain Bacteria; phylum Bacillota; class Clostridia; order Lachnospirales; family Lachnospiraceae; genus COE1. The sequence continues at coordinate 375 of CAJUAE010000147.1, read as the reverse complement.
TATAACCACATTCACACCATACTCTTTTTGGTATGAAATACATAATGTCTCTGCCGCCTTTTTTCCAATTGGATAACATGCTCTCACAGACAAATGCTCTACCTGCTCCTGGACTTCTCCTGAAGATACATACAACACACGACACCCTATATTTTGTCGTGCGATCTCCAGAACTTTATGTGTACCCAAGACATTTGACAACAACACTTCCACTGGTGTCTCTCGAAAAGCCTGAGGATGTCCATAGCTTGCAGCATGAATAATATAATCAACCGAAAGCTTATTATTCAGCGAACACACATCTGCCTGAATCAAATTAAAATGATATGAGGGTCAAAACCTCCTCTTAAAAAACGGTTTGTACCTTGAAAATTT
>CAJUAE010000146.1 GCA_910583965.1 uncultured Lachnospiraceae bacterium | reverse complement strand
TGGAATTATAAAATCAAACCCAATTGTAAGGATTAATTTATTAACAGTTCCTTATTATAGAATAAATTTTTAATATTTCCTTTCTCCGTTGTTATACAAGCCAAACACGAGCAGCTTTCACTGCATCGTTCCTTTCCGCATACAATCGAGTAGAGAAGATTTATCTTCCCCTACGGGTGCCCGTGTGCATAAAAATAAAAAGCCTACAATCAGCTTTTTCTCAACTTTCAATATTTTAACGAATGCTCCATCAAACAAAAATAGGAGCACTCGTCAACATTAAATTTTTATCATTCCTAAATAGAATTATTGATTCAAATCAATAATCTCATATCCTAGTTTCACTTCTTTGACGATACTTTCCTCTTGTCGCAACAATTCCATCAAACTACGAACCGCCAATTCTCCACTTTTTTCATAAAAATAACTAGCTGTAATCAATGCTGGAACTGCAATTCTTGTAATTTCAGAACCACCATGTCCTGCTACTAAAACTTTCTCTGGTACGGCTATGTTATGCTCTTGAAAATACTTCATTGCGCCAAGTGCCATCGCATCTGTAGCGCAGATTAAACCATCTAAAATATCGCATTTGTGCAAAAGTTCTCTCGTCTTTTCATAACCAGATGCCACTGTAAAATCTGCTGTCACAACATTATTTGCAAGTGTCTCATATCCCAAGTCGCACACCGCATCACAAAAGCCCTTGTACCGCGCATCACCTGCTGCTTTATCCTGTCGCATTGCACTCATATATCCTAATTTTGTTCTGTTCTTTTTTAGCAACAACTTTGTGATATCATAACAAGCATGATAATCGTCATGGTATACACAACAATATCCAGATAAATACTGTCCCACAATCACTGCTGGCACTGACAATCCCTTCAATACATGCTTATGTGCTGTCGAAAACACTGTCGCAACCAAGATTACGCCATCTACTTGCTTATCGTTGAAAGCGGAGAGATATTCTACTTCTTTTTGAGGATCATTTTGTGTGACCGCAAGCATCATTCGGTAGTCGCTTTTGTTAAATTCAGAAAGCATTCCTTCCACAATTCTCCCGATGGAAGACGATGAAATTTTAGGCACAATCACGCCAATCATTTTTGTTTTCTTTGTTCGCAATGTCTGCGCTTGAATAGAAGGCCGATAACCAGTCTTCTCCACAACTTTGCGAACTGCTTCCTGTTTTTCCTCTGAAATGTATCCGTTATTGAAATATCGTGAGACAGCCGCTCGCGATACACCAGCCATCTTCGCTATATCTGCTATATTCATCTATACTGCCCCTTTTACAGAACCGTTTTAAATAGCTTGCACAACAATTCGCATTACTATTCACGGCCTAAAAGACCGCTTACAGTAACAATTCGGGGCGATATGGAAACTTGCTTCACAAAAATCGCCCCCTTATATCTGAATCATGTTCTCACAGAATGTGTATTATATACACATTCCTAACCATGAAAAATAACTAATACACCACAAATCATCTTGTATATTTATGCTATTTTTCTTTCAGATAATAAAATCCATATGCTGGCAATTTCACCTCATTCAATTTCATTTTATTCCCAGAAATCAGCTCAATCGCTTCCCCATTCACGCCACTGAGCCATGCAGTCTTCTCAAATTCACTGAAATTAAATACACCATAAACTTTTTCACCATCGTAATATCTGCCAATACACAGCACAGATGCATCACCCGTGTCAACAGTCCATGTATCTGCATAGGAAACAAACACTTTCTCCATTTTGCGAATCTGTTCAAGTTTTTTTAATCCTTGAAAAATTTTCCCTTCCACCGTATCCTCATTTTTAATATTTATTGCCAACTTCCAATTCATGGGACCGCGATGAATATAGCGCGAATCAACTGCCTTGTGTGGGTCCTCTTTGTAGCGATAATCATTCACTTGCCCAATCTCGTCTCCACTGTAGAGTACAGGGATTCCTGACTGCATAAACATGTATGCATGAAGCATTAAATCCATTTGTATTGCACGTTCCATCGCGGCATCATCACCTTCAAAACCTGCCTTTTCTACGCCACACATAGACGCTGTTGTGCCGCAAAATCGTGCGTCACCTGTAACTGGGTCAGCGTTATAAAGCTCGCCACGACTACAACTGCTGCCATCATATCCCTGAAAATAATCATTCAGATATTTTTTATGCGCGCGTTCCTCCATGCCATCCATCTTTAATGTGCCATAATCTAATCCCCAGCCAATATCATCATGACAACGCAGATAATTCAAAAAAACATAATCTTTAGGCAGTGCATTCACAATGTCAAGCTGTTTTTTTAACAATTTTACATCACGTGTTGCGACAGTATGCCATGTAGTCGCCATGGTAGTGACATTGTAGAGCATATGGCACTCAGGTTTCTCAACTGTGCCAAAATACGGAGTCACTTTCTCAGGTTCCATCACAACTTCACCTAACAAAAGCACACCTGGACAAACAATCTCACTAATCATACGCATCATGCGCACAATGGTATGTACTTGTTTCAGATTGCGGCATGGTGTATTTAATTCCTTCCATATATATGGCACTGCATCAATACGAATAATATCGATTCCTCGATTTGCTAAATAGAGAAAATTGTACATCATCTCATTAAAAACACGCGGATTTTTATAATTCAAATCCCACTGATAAGGATAAAAACTAGTCATCACATAATGATTGGCATCAGGAAGCCAAGTAAAGTTCCCTGGTGCAGTTGTTGGAAAAACTTGTGGGACGGTTTTCTCATACTGTTGTGGGATTGTAGAATTGTCATAGAAAAAATAACGGCTCATGTACTCGCCTTCCCCTTGGCGTGCTCTCTTTGCCCACTCGTGATCCTCCGAGGTATGATTCATAACAAAATCCATGCAAACATTGATGCCCTTTTTATGGCAAGCCGCTGTCAGACTGTCTAAATCCTTCATGGAGCCCAACTTTTCTTGCACTTTACGAAAATCTGACACAGCATACCCACCATCTGAACGTCCCTCTGGCGTGTCGAGAAACGGCATCAAATGAATGTAATTCACATTGCACTGCTCTATGTAGTCAAGTTTCGACTCTACACCTTTCATATTTCCTGCAAAATTGTCAATATAAAACATCATTCCAAGCAAATCGTTCTGCTTGTACCAACTTGGGTCTGACGCGCGCTTTTCATCCCATTTTTTCAGTTCTTTATTTCTGTCTAGATAAAACTGTCGCATATTGTCGCTAAGCTCAGCAAACATAGAATCATTGTCATACAACTCCATGTAAAGCCAACGTAACTCATCATGATGGCGTTCTAATCTTTTTAGATAAATATTATCCCCTTTTACCATAATCACACCTCTCGTTCTAAAATTTTAATAAAATCGTTTAATCCCCTATGCTTCCGAATACATAAACGGCGCTATAATATTTTCAATTTCCTTGTCATCTGAGTGATATCTCAATTGGAGTGGGCCTGATAAATCCAGTGCCATCACGCCAAGTATGGACTTCGCATCAACAATTTTGTGTCCAGAACCCAAATCGAAATTCGCATCAATTTTGTCGATTGAATTCACAAACTGTCTCACCTGTTCTACGTTGCTAAACTTAATATGTACCTGCTGCATAATATCATTCCTTTCTCCAAATTTGTATGGTTCTTTCGAGCAGTCATAGAAAACTGTTTTCTTAATGCTGTCTTTAAATGCTAATATTAAAACAGTTTTCTATATGTTATCGGTTTCATATATGCCATTATATTACAATATTCAAATTTATTTGTAAATAGCCATTTTACATAATTTTACAGTGATTTTTTTGCATATTTTTATGTGAACGATTTCATATAATATATCGCAAAGTCATAGTTTCCTACAACTCCACAATATAATAATATGATATTCTTGTAAATATTGCATTACTACAAACATCATTATATCTGTAACACATATGATTCCTTACAGACTTTTATATTCCTTCAGCAGTTTCCTGTCTTTTCATATCAAGCTAACATTCTTGTAGTTTTTGTCACAAATTAACTAACTAATTTATTTTTGTGTTTTTTCATACTTCACAATGATATTCCAAGCTTCCTCGTCTATCTCCTCGTCATGGAACAACTTTCTCTTGTCTTTATCAGTAATCTTGCGAATAACTTTGCAGGGATTTCCAGCTACAATACACCAATCTGGAATGTCCTTTGTCACCACGCTGCCTGCACCAATCACAACATTGTTTCCAATATGAACACCCGGACAAATCACCGAATTTCCGCCAATCCACACATTATCACCAATTGTCACTTCCTTGCCATACTCATAGGCAGAATTACGACTGACTGGATGAACTGGATGCCCTGCTGTGTAGATAGCTACATTAGGCGCCAATTGACAATTATCACCAATTTTAATTTTTGCCACATCCAACAATGTACAGTTATAGTTTGCAAAAAAATTTTTCCCTACCTCAATATGCTTCCCATAATCACAGTAAAAAGGTGGATTCACAAAAGCACCTTCCGACTTTCCAAATAGTTCCTTAACCACCTCACTAATTCCTGCAAAATTAGAGCGATCCATAAAATTTAAACGCTGCAAAATTTTCCTACATACAAGCTGCTCCTCAAATATACTGCCATCAGAAATATAAGCTAATCCCGCATCTCTGCGTTCCTTGTTTGTCATTTCCTTTTTTGGTTTGTTATGCATATTAATCCCCCATGCCGCCTTTTGCGACCCAAATAAAAGTGAAAAATGCCTGTCTTTAGCGTTTTTTTGTGTGAAACTTATCACTTCTACGCAAAGCAACCTTGACTGCGAGTGGAAACAAATTTTATTTCTATTGCATCATTGTTTTTAACTGTGCAAACAAATCCAGATCACTTTGTGTAATCTTCATATTTGTATTGTATTCCTTTCCTTCTGGACTTGTTACTTTTACTTCAATGATTGTACCATCTGTAACTGCCTCACGACCTACAGCTTGCATAAATGGCAAAAATTTAGGGTGATTCTTATTAAATGTATCCCATGCCCCTTTAAATTTCATAATTGCTGAAAAATCCATCATAACTTTCATCTCCTTTTATAAATTTTGTGTTTCTATAGTGTTGTCACTTTACCAAGAAAAAAGTATATCCTTGCTTCCACAGTAAAAAAGCACCACCGCAGGTGATACTTCTCTCTTATGTATTACATCAGATAATTTATACTGTTTTCATCCAGATTTTGTAATGTCATGGCAGCTTTCGCCTCCTCTATCTGAAGTTTGTTAATACAGAAAGAATATTTCATTTTACATTCAAAATGTCCTTTCCTCATCTCTCTCACCTTATCAACTTTAATCAGATAAGAAACCCCCTGTTTCAAAAAAGCTTTTTCAATCTTCTTTTTTACTGTTTCATTATAGGTTTCCACAAAAGCAACTTCTCGTCCAAGCTTCTTCTCTGCCATTTCTGTCACATCCTTTATCTCTGATATACTATTATAGTATAGACCGAAATAGCCAAAAAGTACAGTTGACATATTTACTAATAAATGATTTCAGATTTGTTAATTTTTGTAAAAATCGTTATTGTTCACAAAAGAATTATTAAAAAAGAACTTATCAATTTGACCAATTGAAATGTTATCTTTTATAATTTCTAAGTCTCTTTCAAACAATAGGTAAAAATCAACTTTATATTTTTTTTATGTTTTTGATATTGCAATCATCTTAGTTTTCATGATATACTATATTTGCTTTGCAGGATTAGTACATCGGTAGTACATCGGCTTCCCAAGCCGAGGAGGCGGGTTCGACTCCCGTATCCTGCTTTTTTTATGCCTTATTCTTCAAGGATTTCCGGTCTTGGCAGATTAAAAAGTAATCAAAAAGGTAACCAAACGTATATTCGATTATTTTGCAGCAGTTTTAAACCCTGGAATAGAACTGATAAGTTGTGCTTTTACATCAATACTCTTTCTATTATGGTAGTAATGTTCCTCTGTACATAAAAAATATTAGTATGTCCTATTTGTTCTATAATTAATCTGTTATCTATATGATTATCAAGCAAAATAGATCCATAAGTCTTCCTTGTTTTATGTGGAGACTTATTATATATTCCAAATTTTTTACATATTCGCCATAATCGTGCTCTGACAGCCTGTGTAGAAATCCTACCACCATTTTTCATGAATATATATTCATCGAACGGATTCTGTAATTTAATTAATTTTGCTCGCCATTCATAATCCTTTGGTATAATAACTGTACGATAATTACATACTTATACAAATGAACTACAAATTGACATGACAAAAATATAAAAATGAGAATTAATATTAAAAGATTAATAGAAATAGCAATGATACCAACCAGACAACACGAGGGAGATGCGGGTACAGTTTATATACAGATATGCAAGAATCAGTAGTAATTAAACCACATACTACTAAATTTATACATACAGGAGCTAAAAAAGAAAGTTGATTGTATTTAACGTCGAAGAAATATTTCAAGATATTGATATTTCTGAAACAAAATTCAAAAAACTCATTAAAGAAGATTATGAAGAAATGTTTAGTGAAGATGAAATACCCGTTATTATCAACTACCTCGAAAATAATCCTGATTTGATGAATCTTGGAATTATGCTTATGTTTGTGAATGGTATTAGAGATGGCGAAGTAGTTGGATTAAAACATAATGATTTTGAAGGCAATACATTTAAAATCCGTAGGACGGAAACGAGATTCAAGAATGAAAATGGGGAATAATTCGTTTAATAAAAGAATTTCCGAAATCGCAGGCTGGTTATCTCACCACAAAGAACAGTCATTTT
>CAJUAE010000145.1 GCA_910583965.1 uncultured Lachnospiraceae bacterium | reverse complement strand
ACAGTGGTTCAAAAATCATTGTCACACAAAATGGGATAACAGAGGAATATTCTGCAAGTGGAAAACCAGCAATATATTTTACGCATCAAGAAATCCTGTTGAAACTGTTAAGGGGGTGGACTTGATGGGAAGAATGGGGAAGTTTACTGCTTCTGACCTGACAAGACTTCAAAATCAATTGAATAAAATTCAAGCTGGAAATGCGGAGGCTTTTGTGGAGTCATGTGCAAAAGAACTTGCTGCGCGGCTGCTTAAAAAGGTCATAAAACGTACACCAGTAGGGGACTACTCAGGAAATTCTTATACTTGTGAATCAAATAAACAACAACACAAAGGACAGAAAGAAAAGGGTAAGAAAGGCGGGACACTCCGCAGAGGCTGGACTATTGGGGAAATCAGGAAAGAAGGCGGCATCTATAAAATAGATATTATCAATAGTACTGAATATGCCAGCTATGTGGAATACGGACATAGAACAGCCAATCATAAGGGCTGGGTTCAAGGGCATTTTATGCTTACCATATCAGAACAGGAGATTCAGGAAATTGCACCAAGGATTTTGGAAAGTAAAATTAAGAAGTATTTGGTGGAGTGCATGAAATGATAAATTCAATAATTGATTCCATCAGCATTGCGTTGAATGCTGAATTTGGTGATCGCTATAAAAATTACAAGGAAGAAAAAAAGCAGGATTTAGAGGAACCCTGTTTTTTTATTCAATGTTTGAATCCAACACAAAGATTATTTTTGAACAAGCGATATTTTAGAAAAAATCAGTTTTGTATTCAGTACTTTCCAGAGACAGGCGATAAAAATGAAGAATGTCTTGCAGTGGCGGAGCGGCTTTTAGAGTGTCTTGAATACTTAACAGTAAACAGTGATTTGGTGATGGGGACAAAAATGCATTATGAAGTGATAGATGGCATTCTGCATTTTTTTGTTAACTACGATATGTTTGTCTACAAAATTGCTGAAACTGTTCCAATTATGGAGGAGGTTTCAGCAGAAACTTCTGTGAAAGGACAGGTGATAACATGACAGAAAAGAAAAAGGCTGTGGAAACAGTTCCAGAGACGATAAGGGCAGCAGAAAACAAGTTTTCAAAAGAACAACTGCTTATGTCTGAAAGGTTTAAAGACAGAAGGGATATTGCGGATGCGCTTCTTGATGATGGAGTGCTGTATACGGTGAAAGATGTGGAACAAAAGATTGAAAACTATATGAAAGGTAAGGTGAAGTAGAGATGGCTTTGGGTGGAGGTACATTTTTAGTACAGAACAAGGAGTTGCCAGGAACATATATCAATTTTGTTTCGGCTGCTTCTGCAAGTGCAACGCTTTCCGACAGGGGGATTGCAACAATGCCTCTTGAGATGGACTGGGGCGTATCGGGGGAAATATTTGAAGTGACAAATGAAGATTTCCAGAAAAATAGTACAGAGATTTTTGGATACGAATATACCAGCGATAAACTGAAAGGACTCAGGGATTTGTTTTTAAACACAAGAGTTTTTTATGGGTATCGTCTGAATGGAAATGGAAAAAAAGCAACAAATGCACTTGCGGAAGCATTGTATACGGGGATTCGTGGAAATGACTTGAAAGTTGTAGTTCAGATAAATGCAGACAATGATGCTCTGTTTGATGTGAAGACGATATTGGGGACAGCAGTGGTTGATGAACAGACTGTTTCAAAAGCAGAGGAACTTGTTTGCAACAAATTTGTAAAGTGGAAATCTGATGTCGTATTGGAAGCATCAGCAGGCATTCCGTTATCAGGTGGCGAGAACGGGGAAGTAAGTGGAGCGGACCATCAGATGTACTTAGACAGGGTTGAGTCATATACATTTAATGTGATGGGAGCTGCGGTGACAGATGACACAACAAAATCATTATACATGGCATTTAATAAGCGTTTGCGTGATGAGATGGGTGTAAAGTTCCAGCTCGTGCTTTACGATTATGCAAAAGCTGATTATCCAGGCGTTATCAGCGTGAACAATAAAGTTTTAGATGTTGGATGGAGCGAAGCAGCACTTGTGTATTGAGTGACAGGTGCCACGGCTGGATGTGCGGTTAACAAGAGCAACCAAAATAAGAAATATGATGGGGACTTTACTGTAGACACTCCATATACACAGAGTCAGCTAAAAGATGCTATTAAAGCAGGGAAATTTACTTTCCACATGGTAGGAGCGGATATTAGAGTTTTGGAAGATATCAATACTATGGTCACAACGTCTGATACACAAGGAGATATTTTTAAAGACAATCAGACAATTAGGGTGATTGATCAGATTGGCAATGATATTGCAGTACTTTTCAATACAAAGTATCTTGGCGTTGTCCCTAATGATGCTGCGGGGCGGATTTCTCTTTGGTCTGATATTGTCAAACATCATGAACAACTTCAGGAAATTAGAGCAATTGAAAATTTCTCTGATGCAGATGTGACAGTGGAGCAAGGCAGTACAAAGAAGTCTGTGGTTGTCACGGATTTAGTAACTGTTGTAAATGCTATGAGTAAGCTATACATGGTTTGCACCATAGCGTAAGAAAGGAGTGAAAGACAATGAATGGCAATGTTGTGATGAAAGCGAAAGATACCGTGTTTGCAAGTCTAGCAGAGTGTTTTGTAACAATTGGAACACGTCGCTATAATTTTATGCAGGCAATCAATCTTGAAGCAAAGTTTGAAAAGAATAAGACAGAAGTTCCAATCCTTGGCAAGACAGGAAAAGGAAATAAGGCAACTGGATGGAAGGGCACAGGAAGTGCTACATTTCATTATAATACGTCTATATTTCGACAGATGATGCTTCAATACAAGGAGACGGGGGAAGATATCTATTTTGAGATTCAGATTTCCAATGAGGACAAGACCTCAGCAGTAGGACGCCAGACTATGATCTTAATGGATTGCAATATTGATGGTGGAATCCTTGCAAAGTTTGACGCAGATGGGGAATATTTGGATGAGGATATGGATTTCACCTTTGAGGATTTCAAGATGCCTGAAACATTTAAAGACTTGGAAGGTTTTTTGACGAATTAAGCAGCGTGGTGAGTAGGGAAAGTTTTCCCTACTCAATTTATTAATAAAATAGAAGGAGAGTACAAAAATGTCCAGATTTAGCAAATTTATGAGAGAAAACAAAGTTGAAAAAGAGAATGGGTTTTATGCACCGACAAAATCTCTTTGTGATGAGAACGGAAAACCGCTTGAATGGGAGTTTCGACATATTACTTCAAAAGATAATGAAGGATTAAGAGATGAATGTACAATTGAAGTGCCCATTACAGGAAAGCCGAATATGTTTCGACCGAAAGTTCTTTCCAGTAAGTATATTAAGAAAATGATTACTGCGTCGGTAGTTCTGCCAGATTTGTATGATGCGGAACTGCAGGATTCTTATGGAGTAAGTACACCAGAAGATTTACTGCTTGCAATGGTAGATGATCCAGGTGAATATAACGAACTGGCAGCTTTCGTGCAAAAGTTTCAAGGGTTTGATACATCATTTGATGACAAGGTGGAACAGGCAAAAAACTAATAGAGGAAGGGGATGGGGAGGCAAATTTTGCGTACTATGCCCTTCTGAAATTACATATTTTACCTTCTGTTTTTCTTGCGATGGAAGAAAGGGAAAAAGCCTTTGTGATAGCTTCCATTAAGTTAAAATTGGAAGATGATAAGAAGAAAGAGAAGGAAATAAAGCGCCAGACAAGTAAGGGGAAGAAAGGCAGGCGGTGATATGGGAAGCATAAGGTCCTCTATTGAACTGCAGGATAATTTTACCAATGTTTTAATGAATGTCATCAATGCAGTCAATATGTCTGTCTCTACAATAGAGCAGATGCAGTCAGTGATGGGTGAATCAGTTGATATGTCTGCAATTCAAGGAATACGAGACCAGATGAATCAGGCGACAATAGCAGCACAGCAATTGGATGCTGCAATGCAGAATATGTCAGAGCCTCAGATGCAGCAGCCTCCTGCGCCCAATTGGGTAAATCAGAGCACAATACAGGTTTCAACCAATACAGGAATAGAGCGCCTGACAGATGAAATGGATTCTCTAAATCAAATGTCAGGAGAAGTTTTTCGGAGTCAGCAGCGAATTAATGATCAAGCGTTAAACATGGATATATTACCGCGAAATGCTTCGTGGGATATCAATGATATCAGCCAGAGAATTACAGCGTTATCGCAGCATTTGCAAAATCTACAAGGTTATGATGCAAACCTTTTAGGGAATGATGGAGCAGAACAGATAAGCAGGCAGTATGAAACCATTAGAACCAATATGAACAGCATAATTAATTTGCAGGCACAGTTAGATCAGGCGATACAGGAGGGAGATGTATCTGGTTTAAATCAGGGGTACAATCAGTTAAATCAAATGATTGTGCAGGTAGAACAACAGGCAAGAAGCACACAGCAGGTGTTGAATAGTCTCACAAATATAGAGTGGCATTCTTCGGGCGTAGAGGTATTTACAGGAAGTGGAATAGAGCGATTTCAACAGGAAGTTCAGAGTGCAAACGATATGTTAAATACTTTGGGCAGTACACAGGCATCAATTGCAGCAAGAGCAGCACAAGTCAATATCTTTCCGCCGAACATGGTGGCGGATATGAACGGTATGCAAAATCGTATACAAGCGATACAGACAAGGATTCAGGCAATTGAAGGCAATCCTATGAATCTGGGAACAGATACAGCAAATGCAGAATTGGAACAGTTGCGGTCGCAGCTTCATCAGGCAGTGCAGGAACAAGAATCTATGAATCGTGCTGTTCAAAATATGGATATCCAAGCGGCAAATCAGGCATATCTTCATTTGTCACAGATTGTAGGTGGTACAGAGAGACATATTCGAGACAATGTGGATGAGCAGGGGAGATTTAATAGAAGGGTTGAACAAGGAACACATAAAACCAATGAATTAAAGCGAATGATTGGCGGGGTCATTACTGCTTATGCAACAATTCAGACAGTATCAAATGCATTAAGTTTGTCAGATACATTTGCTTCTACTACTGCTCGATTGAATATGATGAATGATGGATTGCAGACAACACAAGAGTTGCAAGATAGAATCTTTCTATCCGCAGAATGGTCAAGAGGATTATACCAAGCGACAGCAGACGCAGTTTCAAAATTGGGGTTAATGGCAGGAGATGCTTTTGACAGTTCACAAGAAATCGTTGCGTTTATGGAACAAGTTAATAAACAGTTTAGAATTGCAGGTACAGAAGCGGCTGGGATTGATGCTGCTATGCTTCAGCTTACACAGGCAATGGGATCGGGTGTTTTAAGAGGAGAGGAATACAATAGTATCTTGGAACAAGCGCCCAATATTATTCAAACAATCGCAGATTATTTAGAAGTTCCCAAAGGGAAATTAAAAGATATGGCAGCGGAAGGAAAAATTACCGCTGATATTGTAAAAGCAGCTATGTTTGCTGCAGCAGATGAAACGGACGCAAAATTTGAAAGTATGCCAATGACTTTTGAACAAATTAGAACTTCTCTTGAAAACACTGCTCTGATGTCACTGCAACCCCTGTTAGAAAAACTAAATGAAGTTGCAAATAGTAATGCTTTTAACCAACTTGTTGATCATGCAGCAAATGCGATTTCAATGCTTGTCACAATTGCAAATCCAATCATAGACCAGATTGTCAATTCACAAGTATTATGGGCTTTAGCAAACGAAGCAATTAATGTATTGTCTCTTGTCGGTGCAGTAGCACTTAAAATTTTTAGCTTGCTTATGGCTGGGATTAATTTACTGGCGGATAATTGGTCATGGTTATCGCCTATTATTTATGGCGTGGCTGGGGCTTTGGCTATATATTATGGTTGGTTATTGTTAGTAAAGGGGGCTGAATTGGCTTCGGCAGCAGGAAAATTTGCTATGATAATTGCTGAAAATATCTATGCGGCGGCAATTGCTTTGACAACTGGGGCAACAATGGCGCAAGTGGCAACGCAGGAAAGCCTTAATTCTACAATGTATGCATGTCCTATTGTGTGGATTATTGTTTTAATTATCGCTTTGATTGCAATAATTTTTGCAGTATGCAGTGCAATTGCAAAAATGACAGGAATTGCAAATTCAGGGTTCGGTGTTATCTCTGGTGGAATAAATGTGGTGATTCAGTTTTTTAAAAATTTGGGACTGAGCGTAGCGAACATTGCGCTAGGGATTGGTAATGCAATAGGAGCTTTAGCAAGTAACATGATGACCGCTTTTCACAATGCAATATGTTCAGTCCAATCATGGTTTTATGACCTTCTTTCTACTGGATTGTCAGTTATCGAAGGAATTTGTAAGGCCTTAAATAAGCTGCCTTTTGTTGAATTTGATTATTCTGGCGTCACGTCTGCAGCGGATAATTATGCAGCCAAAGCAGCAGAAGCAGCAGGGAACAAAGAGGACTATAAAAGTATTAGTGATGCATTTAACAATGGATTCAACACGTTCGATACATTTCAGGATGGATGGGTTTCAGATGCGTTTAATGCAGGTGCTTCATGGGGCGATGGTATGGCGGAAGAAATATCGAACTTTGACCCTTCTTCGTTGTTCGGCACTACGAATATTCCTTCTGCTGATGATTATGCAGGTGCATTGACAGCAGGGGAAATTGGAAGTGGCATTGATGATATTTCTGGAAATACAGGTGCTATGGCTGATGCTATGGATATAACTGGGGAAGAATTGAAATATCTTCGAGACATAGCAGAACAGGAAGCAATAAATCGTTTCACTACCGCTGAAATTAATATTGAACAGACAAATAATAACTCATACTTCGCATACTGAAATATGATAAAAAAATAAAATCAATACTTT
>CAJUAE010000144.1 GCA_910583965.1 uncultured Lachnospiraceae bacterium | reverse complement strand
TTCCATTCAGTAATCTTTTATCAATTATAATTCCACATAAGTATCTTGATAGACAAACTTTCGTCGTATATCGCATTCACTACAGACTTGCGTTTTCTCCAAGCCTCCATTTTTCTAGACAATATTCTGGCGCACATTCCCATAAATCCGAACGCCTATCAACCTCCTACTCTCCAAACACTTCTGTGATGTACCTTCTACTGCTACCGCAAGTTTTGGGATTGCTTCTTTTGTGATTTGGTTTGGTGGGTGTAACTATACGAATATAAAATATATTTGTGTCTTGGTTGCTTCTCCTCATATGTCCCACAGATATAAACACAGGAAGTTTTCCTTTGCATCTAAATTATTCCTATCCATGGCTCCACCACACCACACAGTTCCCTTATTGACTTGTTCCAAGTGGAAGCGCCTTTATTCCAGTCTGCTGCAAGCTTATCATATCGCAATACTGTATATCTGCTTCCATTATGGTTTTTCTTTTTGTTCCTTTTAATCCTTCATGCCTCCTCTAAACAGCTCAAATAGAACTAAAAAATGCTGTGTTTTGTATTTTTCATTACAGTCTTCTCAAAGTAAGAAAACCCTTGAAAATCAAGGGTTTTCTTGCCAAAAATGAAAATTCCCTAAAATCATTTTATAGCAAATTATATATATTTACAATAGTAGCTTTATAAAAAAATCAAGTGGAAAACAATTTTATTTTTCCCACTTGATTTTTCCTTTTTTACTTAGTGCATGCTCGAAATTCCATGTAATCAATTTGCATACCCGGTTTTAGGAATAACAACTTCATCTGATAATATCCAGCTTCTAATTCCACACGCAGAAGCTTTTGTTGTATCCATCTTCCACTCGTACCATTGGTCTGAAATGTAGTTAACTCCTCCCCATTGAGAACCGCTTTGCAAACACACTGCGCCTGATTTGTCTCCTCACACATTATCTGCACAATCACATCATAATTTCCTGCCGTCTTAATCACAAAACACTTCTCTGTCTCCACAGTAGTATTCCAAACAATTCTGTTATTGTCGTCCAATGCGTTTTCTTTATATCTATCCATATTAAACGCTTTTATCAGTGGAATCTTTACAACACCATTTCCTTCTCGTCCAAATGCAGGAGTTTTCATTAAAAAGCGACAGATATTCATTGCACTTCTTTGCAACTCTCCAACGGTAAGCCTTCCTGTGTCAAGTGCCTCAACAGAATCATCACCAAACGCATTAATTTCTGCACCATTGTTATTCACCACCATATAAATATCATTCTGTGCTCTCACCATATCAGCTGTGCGTTGTTTAGAACCTTCTCCTCCTTCCACAACATCATTGATATTGGCCCACCAATCCGTCATAACGATTCCTTCATATCCCCACTCTTTTCTTAAAATCGTGGTATTCAAATCATATGCCGATGCTGTCCAAAAACCATTAATAGGATTGTACGAAGTCATTATCGACTGTGCCTTTCCCTCTTTCACAGCAATCTCAAATGCTTTTAAATAGATTTCCCGCAGTGCTCTTTGAGAGACTATCGCATTGACAATATGCCTTCCTGTCTCCTGCGAATTACAAGCAAAATGTTTGATTGTCGCATGTACGCCTTTTTTTGCGATTCCACGCACCACAGCCGCCGCAATTTTTCCTGTCAAAAATGGATCTTCTGAAAAATATTCAAAATTTCTACCGTTTAATGGATGTCTGTGAATATTAATTCCGGGTCCCAAAAGCGTGTCAACCTGATTTTGTACCAACTCCTCACCAACACAAGCAAACAGATCTTCCGTAATTTCTTCATCCCAAGTACATGCAAGCAGTGTTCCAATCGGAACTTGTGTGGCATGTGCACCATTATCCAAGCGAATTCCAGATGGTCCATCTGCACAACAGCCCACGGGAATACTATAGCGGTACAGCATGTCTGACACTCCTCCAAACGCAGCAGCCGTCCCTGGTGTAACTTTGATACTACACATACCCTCTCCTCTTACAATCGTTGCCAAATCTTCCGTAGAAAGCTGAGAGATAAACTCCTCCATAGTACAATTTCCTTCTGCTACATCTTTTAACAACAATCCTTTGTCACCTGTATATGGAATCATCTGTGGCAATCTGGACACAATACGTTCTTTTAAATTTATCGTTCTTGTTGGTGCCGATTCGTATTTGACAAGAATTTTCCCGTCATTTTCCACAAGAGTACACATGCGCTCGAAATTCTCTATCGGTGCTAATGCTTCCTCACACTGTTCAATTAAAAGTGTATCTTTGAGTAACCAGCCATCTTTTCCATCCACTGGCACTTCCTCTGTATCTCGCACATTAGTTCCTACATAAAAATGATATTTTCCAGACTCAAGCACATAGGCATTTGAATATCCACTAACACCGCTATCGTCATATGAGGCAATTCTATATACAGGAATCTTAAACTGCAATCTTTCTTCCTCAGAACAATTCAAACTATGTGTTTTAGCAAATCCAACCAGCTCTCGCACAGGTCTTCCCATTTTTCCTTGCGGACCTTCCACATATAGCTGTACTGTCTCACGCCCGCTGTATTTTGTTCCGATGTTTTTCACTTTGCAAGTAAACAAAAATGTAGTCTCAGAATCACTTCCATTTATTTTGATTGTACTGTCAGATATTAAAAATTCTGTATAGGAAAGACCATATCCAAATGGATAAAGCACAGACTCCTTTGCAAAAGTTTCAAAATACCGATATCCAACATAAATATCCTCTTGATAAACATTTTTCTCCCTTCCACCATGATTCTTATCAGAAGGGTAATCTGTAATCTTCTTTGCTATGGTATCGGTCAACTTTCCCTGAAATGTCTCTTTTCCTGCAAGCACATCCGCAATCCCATTTCCGCCTTCCATACCACCTTGCCACGCATATACCACGGCCTTAATATGTGCGTTATCCTGCACAAAGCTCATATCAATAATACTTGCAACGTTCAACACTACAATTACATCCAAAAAACTTTCACATACATTGTTTAGTACCTCTCGCTCTGTCTTTGTCAAATAGTAGCTGCCTTCTTCAGCAGCATTGTCCTTGTCCTCCCCAGCAGTCCTTCCAAACACTACAATTGCTTTATTAGAGGTATTTGCTATCTTTGCAGCAAACTCTTTTGACACAGGCATTTCCTGCTGGCACCATGGTTCTTTTGCCCATCCGCCATCTCCATTATCAAACGGATGCTCTGCAATCCACTTTTCATAGCAATTGACCAACTTCTCATTGAGACTGATATGATTGTCTCTAAGACCATCTAATAGGTTTGTAATATAAGGAACATTCACTGCCCCACCCGAACCTGTACCACTTCTATAATATTCCTTCTGGCATCTTCCAAACACCGCCACATGGTCATTTGTTAAAAGTGGCAACACCGCATCATCATTTTTTAAAAGTACTGCTCCTTGCGCAGCAGCTTTTCTGCACAATTTTACAATTTGCTCTGATGTAACTTGATTCCGATTCATTTCCATTTTTGTTATCCTCGCAATTCTATAATTTCATATTTATGTTTCACGTTTCCTACCCACCACTCCTATATACCTTTCTATAAGTATTTCTACTTGTACAGTTACAGATGTATGCATAATAAAAACGTTTTTATTTTCAACTAACATAACACAATAAAAACATTTTTACAATCCTATTTTTTAACTTTATTTGTCTTTGTATAAAATAGTCAAAGTAACAAGATAAAATTTGTGAAAAGTTTCACCACTAACTTCTATAATTCCGCAATCTTCTCACACATGTCGATTCCCGCGGAATAATTTTACCTTGCAACACATCGATACTCCCCTTCTCATCACCTGTAATCAAAGCAATCAGATGCCTAACCGCTAGTGTTCCTTGCTTTTCAAAGGAAGTTCTCATCGTTGTGAGTGATGGTTTTACAAAATTTGATATCTCAATATCATCACAACCAACAACATTCACCTGTTTTGGCACTTGTATCCCACTATCCGCCAGTGCTTCCATTATACCAATCGCACTCAAATCATTTGCTGCAAATATTGCCTCTGGCAGCGGTTTACCCAACTGCAAAAATTGTCTCATAGAATCATATGCGATTTCCTTTTCAAATCCACCCTCTATGATATACTGCTCATCTAGCCGAATTCCTGCCTGCATCAACCCTGATTGAAAACCTTGCAAGCGTTTTATATTGTCATAATTATCATCATTACCATTGATATATGCAAACGTATGATGTCCTAGTGAAAATAAATATTGTGCTACCATCTCGCCTTCATGATAAGAATCAAAAACAACACTTGCCATTCGTTCTCCCTGTAACTCTCTATCCAAAAATATAATTGGGGTCTGTGTCTTCTGAAAAAGAATCGTTTCCTTTTCGCCAATATCTTTGTTCAAAATAATTGCACCATCCATACGTTTTCCAAGAATGTTTGCCATCATATTATCTGCACGTTCACTGACAAATATATTCAACTCATAGCCATGTTTTTTGCACTCCTGATACACAGCATCCGCAAGAATATTGTAATAAGTGCCTCTAATTGACGTAAGAAAAAGGCCAATTACTTTCGTGTATTGAGATTTTAAATTTCTTCCATTGAGATTTGGCACATAATTTAGCCGCTCTGCTACCTCTAAAATATGCTGTTTTGTCTCTGACCGCAACACATCAACACCATTGAGTGCATTTGATACCGTTGAGATAGACACTCCCGCCTCTCGCGCTACATCTTTGATTGTCACCTTTTGTGGTGCCATGTCTATCACTCTCCTAACATTATACACTACTAATCTAGTACGTTTCTTTTTCCAAGAAAATGAAAACGTCTTTTTGCACCATTTTCATTATGATCATTTTAAAAAATCTGTAAGCTTTTTAGTTTGCCACTTGCTTTATTTTCACACGAACTCCCATCTGCCTGCTTCAGCGGGCGTACAAATCAGGATGTGTGAAATTTTCATTTCACACTATTCCCATCTACCCACTTTTTCGGGCGTACAAATCAGGATATACGAATTTTTAATTTCACACTACTTGCCCACTTTAACGAATACTGAAATCAAAATGGTGGGATAAGAAATTCTTTATTCTACTCAGGTTTGATCTGTGTATCTGATTGATTATCTTCAATTTCTTTTAACGAACGCCCCTCTTTTGTTTTCCATGTTCTTGGACCACTGACACTATATCCAAGCACAAAATCTGCGGCAGCCGATGCACTTGAAAACAAGATATTTTCCACTGTAACAAACCCATCAACTGCATTGCTAGCCATATGCTTACTTCGCAACTTGGCCATACCTGCACTAAGGGATTTGGCTGATGTCTTTTCATTAATTGTACTCCCCTTCAAAACAACAAATCCCTCTGTCGTTATCATACCTGTTGCCATAGCAGAACCAATAGAAATATACAGCAGATCGGAATCGATAATATCTTCATTTGACACCTTCTGAATAAAAGGTTCCAATACCTTATAGCCAAGTGTATTGATAAGAATTTTAATATTGTCAATAAATTCTTCCATGGCTGCAATCTGTGATTCTTTCAACACAGTATTCTTATATGTATTTTTTGTAAGAACAGTGTATCTGTTGCATTCCCGCGCAATCTCAACAAGACGATTTTCAAGATACCTTATATGCGCCTTGTTTAAATCCCGACCAATAAAGGCAATAGCCGTATTCCAATAATATTTTTCTTTTTCGGTTTGGTAATCCCTAATATGCTGAAGCAACCGTTCTTTTACATTTTCTGCCTCACCTATATAGACAGAGTCAGAATCATCTATTTCATCCCTGCAAAAAAGAAAATATACACCAGCCTGCGTGATGTCGCTACGTCTGCAAGAAGCAACTTCTATCCGTGGGATTCTTATTGCCTTGCCATTCCAGTTGGATAATTCTGCAATAGTAAGACTGTCAGCAGTACCATTTACCAAAAATAATTCTATCGATTTACCATATGTCATAATAGTGTTCCCTTCTGACCATGTTTCAGCCATTTTCTCTTTTCACATAGACGCTTTCAACAAAATATCTTAGCCCCTTCATCATCCACACAAAAGTCCGTTTGACTATATTGTCTTTTTTCTTAACAATCCAATTTATATATAAACTTGTACTTTCAATATTTTTTGCAAGTTCCGCCTATCTAATTTATTTAACTTTTAATCCTGCTGTTCTTTTTGAATATAATGAAATTTTTTATCTATATTGTTACTATTTACAAACTAACCTCCACGATTCCGTTTCACAATCATTTATAGTGTTATACTATATTTTTAAATAAGAAAAGCTTAACTAAATGACGTTGTCTATGAAAAATAACCTAATTATTGACTATAAAAATTTCATATTTTAGATAATTTATTGTATCATATGGCTGTCTTAATTACAACTCTTAGTAATAAATAACTCAAATTTCCCACACCATTTTTGTGTGCTGAACCTTGAAAAATCAATACTTTAGTCCATAAAAAAGGCATAGACCACTTGCATGTGGTATAATTGAGTTGTCCTAAAACAATTACACAGCAAGGAGATTTATGCCATGTCAAGTATACCACATAATGTTGAAAACGGAAATGAAATTTCCAATTCTGTCTCAAATTTTATGAAAGAATTCCAAATCGGGCAGCTTCTTTTCAAATGTAATGCCGAAAAAGTGAAGGGAATCCCAGTAATCGAAGTGTTTCGATACCTGTTCTGCCTCGTTTTTTCGGATCGAAGTATGTATATACAGAAGAAAACAGGTGTATTTGACGGCTCTTTCTGTAAAAACACAGTTTACCGTTTCCTCAATAATCCAAGGCTCAACTGGCTTCGTTTTACAACACTGCTTTCCGCCCGAATTATCAATGGCTTTATGAAGCCCCTTACAGATGAAAACCGCAGGGATGTCTTCATTATAGATGACAGTCTCTTTGACCGTTCCCGTTCAAGGAAAACA
>CAJUAE010000143.1 GCA_910583965.1 uncultured Lachnospiraceae bacterium | reverse complement strand
AATAGTGGAGGAAAGGAATGTACAACAAGGAACAACTCAATGAGTTTGCGAAGGACTTCATAGTACCTAGATTAGATAGGAATATTAAAAAAATCCAACAGGCAATCGCACTGGATAGTATTATGATAAAAAGGGAGTTATTATCTTGTGTGGATAATCTTTTTAAAAAGTGTATTAACCAGCAGCGAGAAGAGGCGAAACAACCTATACAATATTTACATTTCTTTTATTTAAGATTGGTGGTACTTACACAACAATATGATATACAGATTAATGCGTTTTCGGAACAGTCTTATATGGATCAGATAGAAACCATGGTACTTTGGAATCCAGATTTTATAATGAAGTATTATCGGGAAGATATCGAAGCAATAGAGCAAGAAGCAAGGAAACAGGTTTTACATTTCGGGTATCCGCAGTTAATGGAAGTGCGTGAAAGATACTTCGCTATTTATATTTTGTTCATAGGGCAATATTTGATGCGTGTGGTAGGAGATATAACAAGTCTTGCATCTTTTCAGGAGATGAAGAAAGCTAAGGACATGCAGATTGTGTTTGGTGGGTATATGGATAAAGGAATACAAATTTGGTCTTTGGCAGCGCAGAAGGAGGGGCATTGAGATACTTTATAATAGAGCAGGATAAAGGATATACAGATATCCCAAATCCTGTTAATTGGTTTTATAAGCTAGGACCGGGAGATGCTATGAAATCTATACAGAAATTTCCAGATCGCGAGATTTTTTTGATTCATACTAGCGATAGTCCAACTTATATTGATTTTATGACAGAACCAATGATAATGGTAACAGAAAAAGTAAAAAAGTGTCTTCAGCTCTATGAACCTAATATACGATTTAAGGAGATTGTTTTATTAGACAGAGAGAAGAAGAAGTCACAAAATTATTTTGTGCCCAAATTTGCAGAACTGGATTGTATGACCGATAGAAGTACTTATACAAACTGGAATTACGACGTAAACTATGTGGAACTTGACGAGCAAAAGATAGGGGACAAAGCAATTTTTATTCTAAAAGGACCGGAAAAGCGAAACATTATAGTGCGGCTAGATGTGGCGGAAAGTTTGTTGAGACGCGGAACAAAAGGATTTATATTAAAGGAAACAGATGTGAAAGGATGATAAAAATGGCAGATGAGACAAGCCGAGGGGAATATTTGGTGAGAGGAGCGATGCTTTGTTGCAGACAGGGAACCCATCCAAGGCGGTTGAACCTTCCACAGAGTCATGGGGTTTATGCATATGAACATCCACAGATTACAGATGATGACTGTACACCTGAAAATATCTCTTATTTTGGAGTTTGCTGTAGTGAAACACCGCCAGAAGGCGCAGAGGTTGTAAGGCTGGCTGGTTATGTACCAGAAGGGAGCACAGAACAGGTGGATGATGTTCAGGGAAGCAGATGCACACCAGATATTATAGGAAAATGGAACAATCCATATGGTAAGACAGTCACAATGGATTCTTATTTAGTATGTGCATGTGGGGGGATAATTGAGCCAAAGACATCAGGTCAGGAATATGAGGACTGATGGGAATGGAGGAAAAATGACAGTACATGATAATGTGGTCATAACGGGAGCATTTGGAATTACGATGTTGACAGACTTTGAGGCACACATCTTATCGAATGCACATGCTACAGCAGTAATTAAGGGAATTGCAAAAGACATAACAGACCTTGTAAGATGGCAAGCGTCAGAAATAGAACAGGAAGTGACAGTAAGTCTAACAGAGGGAAGAATATTGTTTTGCGGACTTGTAGAAAATGCTGTGTGGAAGCAGGAAGCAGCTGCGGTTTACAGAGTGGAAATACAGTTGATATCTGGCAGCATAGCTCTTGACAGGAAGAAAGAGTCTATGTCATTTCAGAATACAGAACTGTCCTATACAGAAATTGTGAAGAAAGCTATAATATCTACGCCAAATGCATATTGTATCTGTACAACTGACGATAATGAAAAACCAATGCGCCCCATGATACAATATACTGAAACGAACTGGGAGTTTGCAAAGAGGATGGCAAGCATGGTAGGGACAGTAATCTATCCTGAAGTATGTCGTCATGGAGTATACATGTGGATGGGAATACCTGACTGTGGCGGAGATATTATCAACCCTGAAACGAAAGAATATACGCATGGCATTAGCAGCACATTTTATGATCTGGGAGGATTAGCGTCAGGTTACAGTCAGAGAAACTTTACATACTATACAATTGAATGTGGTGAAGATTATAGAATGGGTGCCAATGTAAGATATGCAGGAAATATATGGAAAGTGTTGGAAAAACAAATTAAACTACAAAGGGGAGAGTTTCGATTTACATATCTTTTGGGGAACAGTTGTCTTATAGCAGTAAAGAAAATGTATAACCCTTTATTTTCTGGCAGATCTATTCATGGAACTGTAATAGCCAGAGAAGGAGATTCTGTAAAATTACATTTAGAGATAGATAAGACACAAAGTGCAACATCAGCATATCCTTACAAATGGGTGCCAGATACAGGAAGTATTATGTACTGTATGCCGGAAAATGGAACAACAGTGTCCTTGTACTTTCCTGATGAAGATGAGCGCAATGCAGTGGCAGTCAATTGTATTCGATACAATGGTGCTACCTGTAATGAGATGACAGATACTTCTAAACGAGCGTTAACAACAACAGAAGGAAAACGGTTGTATCTTGAATCTGAAGATATAGGATTCGATATAAAAAAGTCAAGTCATAAGATGTCTTTACAAGATGAGATAGGAATTAAGGTAGAAAGCGGGACAGCTATGAACATTTCAGCAGTAATGGGAATTGGAATTGATGCGAAATCTGTAACGATTGAGACAACTGGTCCACTGAATCTATTGAGAAATCCCGAGAGATAAAAGAAAAGGTGAAAAAAGTATGGCTAACATTGTAAATGGAAGATATGCACTAGCAGATCCAAGCAGTGGATTGACTATGCTCAGCCTAGAAGGCGGAGAACTTAATATGTTTGGGAGCTATACTAGAATTAGGACAACACATAAAGAAAGTTATCCTGTTATTGATGATGAGCCAACTGAACTAGCAGTGAAGAATAATGTAATAGGGCAGTTAATCACAGGATTAGCAATCGCAGCAGTCCTTGCAGGTGTGGCGATAGCAGTTGTCGTGACAGGAGGTGCAGCACTGGCACCATTAGCCTGTGCATTAGGAGGTGCAGCGATAGGTGTAGGTGCAGTCGCTATAGGAACGGCAATCAATGATTCAAAAACAGGTTATAATAGAAGCTGGGGAGAATATTGGGGAGGATTGATAACAGGTGGCTGTATTGGTTTTATGGCAGGTGCTGCTGTATATGGGATTATAGCGGCTGTACCTGCGGCAGCAGGCGTAATATTAGAAGGAGATATTGCTTTTACAACAACGGCAGGAACTGTTATAATGACATCTGGAGGAGCTACTAGTTTTGGAGGAATATTAACTGGAATTGGCGGTGGACTTACTACAAGTGAAATAATAATTTCAACAGGTGCCACAGCTATGATTTTGGATACAGTGTTTAATAGCAATATAAAGTCAAACGAGGTGTTTGATATACTGCCTAAAACACTTTTGCTTGAAGATTTCATGCAGGAGGACGAGGAACAACAGAGCGGGAATGGTGTATATATCGAGCAGAGTAAGCAGAAAAACGCACCATCTGAAGAGAAAGAACATAAAAAAAGGAGACCATCTAATAAAACAAAAAAGAAAACAAAAGATGAAATACCAAACAGATATAAAGGACGATATCCGTATAAAGGAGAAGCTGGAAAGGATGCGGCAAAACGGATTATGGAAGAATTGGGGGAATATGATCCTAAAGATACTGGTGCAGGAAGTCTTTTTAATCAGTTAAAAAAGCATTTTGATAACGATTTCATGGATTGATTTGTTGACACAAGTTAGAAAAAGCTGTTATTAGAGAGTATATATGAGAATCTGCTTTCTGTCAGCTTTACTAAGAACGAGAAATTATGATGGAAGGAGAATTTGTAATTGATTAATTCTAGTATAAAAATATATGCTTTATATCATATTTATGATGAGATGGTTGATGAAATTATTTATAAAAAGATCAAAAGAATAGGTTATTTTGAAACAAAAGAGGAATGTGAACCTATAATTAAATTATTTAAAACATATGTTGGATTTAGAGATTATCCCGAATCATGTTTTAAAATATTTGAGTATGAAGTAGGAAAAGATTACTGGCGGAAAGAATTTCTGCCAGAAGGAATAGATAAATGTGTCTAAAAAGATAAGAGGTGAGGAGTGATTATATTTATGAGAGTACATATGTTGGAGTATGATAAAGAGGTAGACTATGGTGATTTTGAGACAGAAGAATATAATCTGATTGGTTTATATCTTTCAGAAGAGGAGGCGCAGAAAGCAAAAAAGAGGGTTGCGTTAGAAATGAATATTGATGAGGAGCTACTCTGCGTTAGTTCAACTGAAATTGGAAAATTACAATGGGAAGGGGGATTTGTAAGTTCTGACGATATATATCACGACTTTGTAACATTGACAGCCTGTTTTAATGAATGGCTGGGTATTGATAAAAATGCTGAAGAATCATGGGAAGATGACAAATATTATAATGCATTATGTGAGGTTGAAGAAGTGGCATATAAAATAAAGGATATAAGGGAACTTGCAGAATACATTCGGCAGGTTTGGATTAGACGGTTTGATGATAAGGATAGAAGCTTAGAGGATTACATGCAAATAGCGGACAATATTATATCAACTATGAATGAGTGAATTCAAAAGGAATAGATAAAATTAGTATCTTAGACATATCTAAAAAGAGGTGTAAATATGTTTTTTCAAAATATCGTTGAAAAAAGATTTGTTTATTATATAGATGGTGCGGATAAGCCAAAAAAAGGGGTTGTAGTAATAGTGCGTGATGGAAAAATTCAATCTATGATGCCAAGTGATTCAAAAACATTTAATAAGATGCAATAAGGATAATGAAATGAAAAGGTATATAATCAATGAAATTCAATCAGATGGTTATGAGAGATTTGCAATAATTGAAGAGATTGGGCAAAGTATAAAAATAAATGTACATTTCTTTGAGTATGATGAATATTTAGAAAATGGTGAGCAATCAAGAAAAAAGAAAAAAGGAGATGTGTTAGAAGGGAATTTATCAATTGAGTTAGTAACTTTTAGTCAAAGAGTAGAAGAAGAACTTTATTATAATCAAAATATTCAGTCATCTCCACATATTAACGCAATTATAGAAGTGACTGAAATCATTGATGAATATTCGTTGTATGCATTTTCATCAATATTAAATGATAATATAGTGATTGAATTTGAGAGTGCGATAGATTACAAAGTAGGAGAACATGTTTTTGTTACTGGTTCTTTGGAATTGAGAGAAATAGAAGATTAACAATCTTAAAAAAACGGAACGATATTATTTTTTGCACAATTATATTACACTACCAGAATAGTAAAAGGAACAGTAAGTATGATTTCAATATGAAAAGTTATGTATTAAAGGTGATTGTATATGTATTTTGAGAATGCACTTAACAAAATCAATCATATTAATTGGGAGAAGTTTGGAAATCCAGATGCAGAATTAACGAAAGTGGAATATTTAGGATATGAGTATTTGCGTAGAATGGCTGCGTTTTACAGTCAACAGTCAATTTCTCCCATATTGCCATTGATTACGAATATTGCTGAGATATTAGGTGATACAGAAAAGTTCAGTTTGGACTGTTGTAAGGTGGAAGTACCAGAAAGAGTAAAGGGTCAATGGATACCAAAATGTACTTTAGAATTTTATTTGCAGTTAGCAAGGTTTTCAGAGAAAAACCCTAATGTTGCACATTATATTTCTGTCTATGATCCACTAATTCAACTTTTAGAGAATGGATATAATTTTACATATAAAGAACGTGGACTTTATATTTTTGATTTAAGTCTTTATCCATTGTCTAATTGGTATGAAAATTATGTACAGGCTCCGCCTATGCCATAATTTTAGGAGCTGTTTCTATTTTATATAATGGTGAGAGATCTTAGATAAATGGTTTTTTTATTGAATTACAGATATTTGACAATACAGGGAGAAGAAACTGTGATAGATTTTAACATTTATGAACCAGATATAATTTCTAATCAGGAAAAATTGATAAGGAGTGCCTTAAATAGTAAAGTAGATCAAATGATTAGATATGGGATTGGCCCGAAAGAGGATTTTTCCAAAGAGTATGGTCTTGATGAAAATTTGGCTTTTTCTTTATCGGTAGGTTCATTGGTTATAGAGTTTGATAATGGAACTGCCATAGGATTTAATAGTGACGAGGAGATATGTAGTGTTATAGCCTGGGCAGAAAGATATGAGGAACAATATCGTTCAGAGCAATTAAGGAACGCAGAAGATCTATTTCCAATAAAAGCTGATGATAAGAAATATTCAACAAAGTTTTTTGCTAGTTTGATTCATGAAACTTTAATTGGATTTGAGATAATCAAGCTAGAACCGCATAGCCCAACATATTTTGCGCTGCCAAGAGAAGTTGGACTGGTATTGATATTCTCGAATAAAAGTCAAATCATATTATCTCACCAATTAACAAAACAGGTACCTGAGGATTTTGCTGTTTTAGAATGGGAACAAATAGATAGAACAGATGTCTATCAAAGGCTCTATAAAACAAGCCGTTTTTGGGATAAAAATTATATATAGAGATACATTAGGAAGCGAATGCTGGAGAATACAAAGCGAAAAAATAAAATATATGAAGAAGTCCAATCAAAGAAAAATGAAAAAAGAACTCTAGAAAGGGTTTATATATGATAGAAAATAGAATACCAGTAGAGATTAGTAATGCAGAAAATTTTAATAGGAAAGCATTGCCAGAATCTAAAATAACGATGGTTCGATTGGAGGATACATTTAATTTTTTG
>CAJUAE010000142.1 GCA_910583965.1 uncultured Lachnospiraceae bacterium | reverse complement strand
GAACTTGATGTATAGATTTTTGGAGTCAGGGAGATTTTGAAAGGTTATGATATATAATAAGGAGTAAATTAACTTATGGAAGAAAGAATTATAAAAACTGAGTATTCAGAGACCATGCAGCGGTCTTTTATCGACTATGCCATGAGTGTCATTATCGCTAGAGCACTGCCAGACGTTAGAGATGGGTTAAAACCAGTGCAGCGGCGTACTTTGTATGATATGCATGAGTTGGGGATACGATATGATCGCCCATATAGAAAAAGTGCTCGTATTGTTGGAGACACAATGGGTAAATATCACCCACATGGAGATAGTTCCATCTATGATGCGCTGGTAGTTCTTACACAGGATTTTAAGAAAGGGATTCCCTTGATTGACGGTCATGGTAATTTTGGCAATATTGAAGGAGATGGCGCTGCTGCCATGCGATATACAGAGGCAAGACTTCAAAAAATTTCTCAGGAAGCAATTTTGGCAGATCTCGATAAGGATGTTGTGGATTTTGTTCCAAATTTTGATGAGACAGAGAAAGAACCAAGTGTTTTGCCTTGTAAGTTTCCCAATTTGCTTGTGAACGGCTCTGAGGGAATTGCTGTTGGTATGGTGACAAGTATCCCACCGCATAATCTGGGAGAAGTGATCGAGGCAACAAAAGCATATATGATGAATGAAAATATTACCACACAGGAATTGATGAAGTATGTAAAGGGTCCTGATTTTCCTACAGGTGGTATTGTCTGCAATAAAGATGACCTTTTTTCTATCTATGAAACTGGAGTTGGAAAGATAAAACTTCGTGGTAAGGTTGAGGTTGAAAAGGCAAAAGGTGGAAAACTGAATCTGATTATAACAGAAATTCCATATACAATGATTGGAGCAAATATTGGTAAATTTTTGCAGGATGTCGCTTCTTTGTATGAACAAAAAAAGGCACCAGAAATTTTGGATATATCAAATCAATCTTCAAAGGAAGGGATTCGTATTGTCATTGAGCTTAAAAAAGATACGGATATTGAAAATTTTAAGAATTTGTTGTATAAAAAGACGCGCTTAGAAGATACCTTTGGGGTGAATATGATTGCTATTGCCGATGGCAGACCAGAAACGTTGGGACTAAAAAGTATTATTGCGCGCAATGTAGCTTTTCAGTATGAGATTACAACAAGGAAATATACAACACTGTTAAACAAGGAGCTAGAAAAACGAGAAATACAGGAAGGCTTGATTCGTGCTTGCAATATTATTGACTTGATTATAGAAATTTTGCGTGGTTCTAAGGACAGAAATATGGTGAAAAATTGTCTGACAAGCGGGATGACAGATGGGATTAAATTTCGCTCCAAAGAATCCTCTGTTATGGCACAGCAGTTAAATTTTACAGAACGTCAGGCAAATGCAATCTTGGATATGCGTTTATATAAATTAATAGGATTAGAAATTGATGCGCTTATAAAGGAAAATAAAGAGACGAACGCCAATATTTATCGGTATGAGGATATTCTCGACAGGCGGGATTCCATGGCGCAAGTGATTATACAAGAGCTTGACGCGCTAAAAAAAGAGTATGCAAAGAAACGCAAAACACAGATTGAAAATGCGCAGGAAGCTGTCTATGAGGAAAAGAAGCTTGAGGAGATGGACATTATGTTTCTTATGGACAAGTTTGGTTATTGCAAAACAATTGATATGACAACTTATGAACGAAATAAAGAGGCAGCGCACGCAGAGTTTAAATATGTTATAAAGTGTCGTAATATCGGTAGAATTTGTCTTTTTACCAACACAGGACAGTTACATACAATTAAGGTGGTGGATATTCCATTTGGAAAATTTCGAGATAAAGGACTTCCAGTGGACAATATTAGCAATTACAGTTCTAGTACAGAAAATATCCTTATTATTGCGAGTCAATCGGAATTAAATCTTTATCGGTTACTTTTTGTTACTAGACAGGGAATGTGTAAAATTGTAAGTGGTGGAGAGTTTGATGTGACAAAACGAACTGTTGCGGCGACAAAGTTAGGGGAAGATGATGAAGTAATCAGCATTGCACTAATGACAGAGCATCAGCATTTGATAATGCAGAGCAAAGATGGTTATTTTCTGAGATTTGATACGAATGAAATTGCAGAGCTAAAAAAGACTGCGATTGGTGTGCGAGGAATGCGTCTTAGTGAGCGGGATGTTATCGAAAATGTGTATTACTGTCAACCGGGCGCGGATGATTTGATTGTATATAAAGATAAACAAGTACCAATCAGTAAAATAAAATTGAACAAAAGGGATACAAAAGGAACGAAAATTAGAGTATAATAAAATAGTATATATATTAGGAAAGTAGACTCCGAGAGACTATTATAAATAATTGGAGGATTATTATGAGAGTAATTGCAGGAACAGCCAGACGTTTATTGTTAAAGACACCAGAAGGATTGGACACGCGTCCGACAACAGACCGAATTAAAGAGACACTTTTTAATATATTAATGCCGATGCTGCCTGATGCGGTGTTTGTCGATCTCTTTTCGGGCAGCGGTGGAATTGGCATTGAGGCGCTTAGTAGAGGAGCGCGAAAAGCATATTTTATAGAGAATAATCAAAAGGCAATCGCATGTATTACAGAAAATTTAGAACATACACATTTGACGGACAAGTCTGTTGTGCTAAGACAAGATGCTTTTTCTGCGCTTTGCGGAAGTATAAAAGAGACTACAGACATTATTTTTCTTGACCCACCTTATAATCAAGAGTATGATAGACGGATTTTGGAGTTGTTACAAAATGCTCCATTTGTAAATGAAGATACACTGATTGTTGTGGAGGCTTCTGTGGAAACTTCATTTGATTATGCCCAGACACTAGGATTTGTTGTTGAGAGAGAGAAGGTATATAGTAAAAGTAAGCATGTGTTCATCAAAAAGGATGAATGATAAAGATAGAATATTTGGAGGAAATAGATGCTATGAATGCTGCGATTTACCCGGGGAGTTTTGACCCAATGACACTTGGACACCTTGATATTATTAAGCGTGCGTCCATAATGTTTGACGAACTGACTGTTAGTGTTTTGGATAATAAGGCAAAGAATGCGTTGTTTTCTGTTGGGGAACGTGTTAGTATATTAAAAGAAGCTACAAAAGATTTGCCAAATGTGACAGTGGACTCTTTTAACGGACTTTTAATTGACTATGCAAGACAAAAAAGTATTCATATTTCTGTGCGTGGATTGCGTGCGATCACAGATTTTGAATATGAGTTGCAAATTGCACAGACAAACAGAAAGTTGTCAAATGGAGAGCTTGATACTGTCTTTTTGACGACGAGTCTTGAGTACGCTTATCTCAGTTCGTCAAGTGTAAAAGAGATTGCGGCTTTTCATGGAGATATTTCGCAGTGCGTACCTGACTTTGTGGCAGAACTTGTATATAAAAAATTTAGAGTAGTAGAATAAAAGCTTTGTTTTGTTGCACAAACCTATATAGAGGGACCGCTAAAGCGGCTATAGGTTGTGCACGAGTAGGGAACCCTTCCTACTCAATTTGAACAGAGTTATGGAGGAGTAACATACATGAGCAGCAGGATAGAGCAGCTAATAGATGAAATAGAGGAGTTCATAGACAACTGCAAATATAAGGCGTTTTCAACAGATGTAATTATGGTAAATAAGGCAGAGATTGATGATTTGCTTCGTGAATTGCGTATGAAAACACCGGAGGAGATTAAACGCTATCAGAAAATCATTACAAATAAAGAGGCAATTTTAAATGATGCAAAACAAAAAGCACAGGAGTTACTGAATAATGCGGCTGTACAGACCAATGAATTGGTGAGTGAACATCAGATTATGCAACAAGCGTATGAACAGGCAAATGAGATTGTGGAGATGGCGACGAAACAGGCACAGGAGATTCTTGATAATGCGACAATAGAAGCAAATGCTGTAAAATCTGCGGCAATGCAGTATACTGACAGTATACTTGCTAATCTTGAAAGTGTCTTAAAAGAATCGATAGCAACTGCTACTCGTGATTATAATACTCTGGTAGGAAACCTTCAGGAGATAGAAAATATTGTAACTGCGAATCGTGCAGAACTTGTCCCATCAGAAGACGTGATGGGAGAAATGCAGCCTGCGGTCGGGACAGACACAGGAACTATAGAATTGATATAAATACAAATAAATTAAGGGAGAGAGTATATGAAATTTTTTAAACGTAGAATAACATCAATTATTCTATCAATTTCGATTGTAATAACAGCATTATCAGCGGTGCATATGCCTAGTGTGAATGCAGCCGAGCCAATTGTTGTTGTGATTGATCCAGGCCATGGTGGGTCTAATTTGGGTACAGATTATCTGCCGATTCCAGAAAAAAATTATACAATGACAGTGGCACTATACATGAAAGAACAATTGGAAAAATATCAGAATGTACAAGTATATTTGACCCATTCTAAAGATATAGATATGTCTTTAAAAGAAAGAGCTGAGTTTGCAAACAAAGTAAATGCAGATTTTGTTTTTTCGTTGCATTTTAATATGTCTATCTCACATATTCTCTATGGAAGTGAAGTGTGGGTACCATCAGAAGGTTCGCTGTATAGTCAGGGATATTCTGCAGCAAATGAATTTCTAATACAGTTTGAGAAAATGGGATTATTTAATCGCGGTATTAAGACAAGGATTGGAAGTAAAGGGACAGATTATTATGGTATTATACGTGAGTGTGCGCTGCGAAATATTCCAGCAGTGATTGTAGAACATTGCCATGTAGATCACAGCAATGATGCGCCTTATATACAATCACCAGAAAAACTTAAGGAGTTTGGAGTACGTGATGCAGAGGCAGTTGCTAGATATTTTGGACTTGTATCAAAGGATGGCAAGACAGATTACAGTGGATATGCGCCTTTGTCTGTTCCTGTTCCTTCAAGCCGTGTATATAATGATACCACTCCGCCAACACATATGAGTGCAAACCTTATAAATTATGATAAGACTGGAAAATACGCAACTGTCGAGTTGACGGCATTGGATACGGAATCACCCATTCAATATTATTCCTATTCTTATGATAATGGTTTGACATGGTCAATGCTTCAGCCATGGACAAAAGGAAGTCCGACAATAACAGTGCCTATCAGTATGGAGTACGGAAAGAAAGAAAATCTAATTTTTAGAGCATACAACCTATATGATAAAAGTATAGACTCGAATGTGGTAAGACTTCCTAATGCCAATTAAGGAATTGCTGAGAAGTATTTGTATTTTTCATCAATTCCTAAGATTTGTAATGATAAAATAGTAACATGCAGAGATGGCTGTGATAATAAGTTTATGTTTGAGATAACGCGTGATGGACAATTCAGCTTTTTCTAGGAAGCTGCTCGTTTGCAGGACACAAGATATACCACCAAAACAAAGTGCAATCATAATCCAAAAGATTTTTTGTGCTGATGGAATGGCGGTTGTATAGATTGCCTGAACACCGCCAATAATTTCTAAAAAACTAGATAAAATGTTTTTACTGTTGGTAGACAATGGTATAAAATCAAAAAGTATTCGAAAAGCATTCGCAAATGTAATATAACCACCAAGTATGATAAGGGATTGTGTGTTATCCATGCAAGATTTTTTAAGAGCTGTTGCTAGGGAAATTTTTGGTGTCTCAATAGTATTTTGACTAAAATTAAGGGAATATGTGTTTTGCTTTTGCTTTTTTTGCAACTTTAAGTTTCTGGCAGCAGTGATATGTCCAATAAAAATGCCATAAATTGCTGGGATTCCATACATGCCAAACAGAAACGGCAATGTATGGTGATATCCGCAAGTATGTAGTATGGGTATAATAATTCCCATAAAGTATGCTGGTCCAATATTGTTGCAGAAAGCAAGCAAGGTTTCTGCTTCTGATTTGCTTAGTTTTTGGTTTTCATATAGCTCGCTTACAACTTTGGCACCCATGGGAAATCCACAGAAAAATCCCATAAAGATAGCATATAGCCCATAACTGCTATATCGATAGAGATGTTTTAGAATACAGTTGAGCATCTGTCCAAGTGCAAGGTCAGCACCGCTGTAAACCATAATAGAACTAATCATCATAAATGGAAAGAGTGTAGGAACCATTTTGGCTGCCCATTGATATAGACCTTCATAGGCATATTGAAATGCGGCATCTGGTCGGCTTAATATAATAATGATTAGCAGTAAATATGCTAAAGTTTTGAACAGCATAAGTACCCTCCATATTTTTGATAATCACTCAATTTTTATAATCTGTTTTTGTGGCAGATTTTTCTGAGAACCTATTATTATATTTTATAAAGAAAGAAACCATTTTATGAAACGATGTACGAGTGTATAGGAACTGTTTATGAGACTGGATAAATTTTTATGTGATATGCAGATTGGAACGCGAAGTCAGGCAAAAACGTTTATTAAAAAGGGACTTGTGTCTATAAATGGCATGATTGTCAAACAGCCTGATTTTCAATTAGATGTAAAAAAAGATAACGTTTGTTATATGGGGAAAAATTTAAGCTACCAGGAGCGATATTATTACATGCTTTATAAACCTGCTGGGGTAGTGACAGCGACAAAAGACCATCGAGAATCTACTGTGATGACACTGTTGCCTGATGCTCGTGGAAAAGGTTTATTTCCGGTTGGGAGATTGGATAAGGACACCGAAGGGCTGTTGTTGGTTACAAATGATGGAGAGCTGGCGCATAACCTACTTTCCCCTAAAAAACATGTGGATAAGACCTATTATGTGGAGTGCGTGGGAACTATTGCAGACTCTAATATTAGACAATTAGAACTTGGTGTGGATATTGGGGATGCTACCCTGACACAACCAGCAAAAGTAAATCTTTTATCACAATCAAAAGACTGTTATTCTATGGAATTAACAATTACTGAGGGAAGATTTCATCAAGTAAAGCGAATGATTCAGGCTGTGGGTGGTTCTGTTACCTACTTAAAGCGTCTTTCTATGGGAACACTGCGTCTGGATTCTTCTTTGCAAAAGGGCGCTTTTAGACCACTCACAGAACAGGAAATTACGAGTTTAAAAAAATAGAATCATATTAGGAG
>CAJUAE010000141.1 GCA_910583965.1 uncultured Lachnospiraceae bacterium | reverse complement strand
TGCGCTCCCTTACTTTTGCAATCATCTCCATGACTTCATTCTTCACGCTGACCGCCGTATTTTTAATCTGCGTACTTTTGTACGTTGCGTACTGTGCGCTGTGAAGTTCCTGCTTGGCAAGCATGAGCATTTCTTTTGCCTGTTCCAACAGCATATTGCGCCAGTCCAATCCCTAAGTTGGCACAGGTTGTGGTCTTGCCCACACCTCCCTTTTGGTTGGCGATGGCGATGATTTGCGTGTTCAAGATAATCACCTCGTTTCTTGGTATGAAAAAAGGGAGAATGTGACCGGAATCAACATTCTCCCTTAGAAACGATATGTGATTGTGCAATAATCTGTCTTTTGTGAGGTTAGCTTTTGAGAGCCATCTCGCCGCAAACCCGCATGAATACTGGATTTTTGCCTATTTGCTTTCCCTTTCCCCAATAACCTGTGTTCAAGAAGAGGGTACGGAAGAATCTGATGAATACTATATGTTAGAAATATCAGACAGCGTACCAATGTATGTGCTTACTAATAAGCAAAAAGTTAACGGAGCATCCTGTATGCTGTATCCTGACCTGATCTGCCAATTTTCAGACAGGATTGGAAAAAATTTATTTATCATTCCGTCCTCTGTCCATGAACTGTTGCTCTTACCGGCAGATCATAAAGATGAAGCTTCGGAGATCAGATGTATGATCAGAGAAATCAATGACACGCAGGTGCGTGTGGAAGAAATCCTTTCCTATTAAACTTACAAAAATAAAAATAAGATACCAAAGATAGCAAAAAAACATGGGATACAATAAGCATCAGCCTTTGACATATTTATACCGTCCGGCGAGGATGTGGAAGTAAGTCCCCCGTCCATTGATTTCAGCTTCATACCATCCATCCCCTGCGTCCAGCAGGAGGATCTGCCCCGTCCAGTTTTCCCTGTGCTGTACTTTTATGACAGACAAACGGGGGAGATCATAACATTGTTATCATATTTAGCGGGAGAGACTCTGCCGCTAAAAATAGTATCTGACCTACATCAAAAACAAAACACATACAAATCTTCCTTCTAAGAAGCAAGAGCTGTCAAAGTATCTATCCCCCCGAAATGAGGGCTGTCAGAGTGTATATCCCCCAATTTTGGGGCTATTAGTGTTTCCATTTCAGGGTACAAAAAAAGACGGCTCTTATTTTTTAGATAAAATCCGTCTTTTTCCTCTGTTTTATTTTGCTGATATTTTCCAAGAATGCCCTAAAATCAAGGGTTTCAGCCCTCCTGATTTAAGCGGCTTAAGCGGATAGCCTGGTCGGCAGCAATACACGCATCAATAATTTCCTGAATATCCCCATTCATCACCTTATCCAGCTTATAAATCGTCAAATTAATACGATGGTCTGTCACGCGTCCTTGTGGAAAATTATAAGTACGAATCTTTTCAGAGCGGTCGCCTGTTCCAATCTGACTCCTGCGCATCTCTGCCTCCGCATCATGACGTTGTTGTTGCTCGATATCGTACAGCTTTGCTTTCAACAGTGCAAACGCCTTTGCTTTATTCTGCAACTGTGATTTTTCAGTCTGGCTATAAACCACAATTCCAGTTGGATAATGTGTTAGACGAACTGCTGAATCTGTTGTGTTGACACACTGGCCGCCATTTCCTGACGCACGCATCACATCAATACGAATATCCTTATCCTCAATTACAATATCAATATCCTCATCCACCTCTGGCATCACCGCTACACTAATTGTGGACGTATGAATCCGTCCACCGGATTCTGTCTCTGGCACACGCTGCACGCGATGTACACCAGATTCATATTTCATGACGGAATAGGCACCTTGCCCCGATATCATGAAGGTAACACTTTTCATTCCACCGATGCCAATTTCTTCGCATTCTACTAGCTCCACTTTCCAGCGTCTACCTTCCGCATAGTGCACATACATGCGATAAATCTCCGCCGCAAAGAGTGCTGCCTCATCGCCACCTGCTCCTGCACGAATTTCTATGATAACATTCTTGTCGTCATTTGGATCTTTTGGCAACAGCAGAATCTTCATCTGTGTCTCAAGTTCCTCAATACGCTTCTTGGCATCATTTAGTTCTTCCTTAAGCATTTCTTTCATTTCCTCATCACTCTCAGATTCCAACAGTGACAACGAATCTTCCACAGTCTCATTGCATTTCTTATATTCTTTGTATGCTTCAACAAGCGGCGTTAGTTCACTTTGCTCCTTCATCAACGCACGAAAACGCTTCTGATCCTCAGTGACTGTCGGCTCATTTAACTCATTTAAGATTTCTTCAAATCGATGCAGTAAATCTTCCAACTTATCAAACATATAAATCCTCCTATCTCCTAGCTACCAATTATTTATGGCTTTTCACAACAACACCAACTTATTATGGACCTTTTACGATTCTAAATCGGCTCCATTCCAAACACAACCCTATCTAATCCAGCATAGTCCTTTAAAACTTCAATTTGAACAAATCCTGCCTCTTGCATAAACATTGCCACTGTTTGCGCTTGTGCACAACCAATCTCAAAAAAAAGATACGCGCCTTTTCGCATAAATCTAGGTGCCTCCGCAACAATTTTTCTATAAAAATATAACCCATCTTCTCCGCCGTCAAGTGCGCTGACCGGCTCATGCAAACGTACTTCTGGCATCAAAGTATCAATTACTTTTGTCTCAATGTATGGAGGATTTGACACAATTATATCAAAAAGAGTATCAGAAGTTTTACTTGACTGAAAGCTCTTTAATGGCAAAAATAAATCTCCCTCAAGAAATGTTGCATCAAGTTGCAATCTTTGTGCATTTTCTTGTGCCACCCTTAGCGCATCGCTTGAGATGTCAATCCCAACCCCTTCACACTCATTACTGTATTTCAATAAACTTAATAAAATGCATCCCGATCCTGTACATATATCTAAAATGCGCATTCCATCACTCAGATGACGCATAACCTCCTCCACAAGAATTTCCGTATCCTGTCTTGGTATCAATACATGCTCGTTTACCTGAAAGGAAAGTCCCATAAATTCCTGTTCTCCTGTAATATGCTGTAATGGTATATGAGATGCCCTTTTTTCTATTACAATTTTATAAAATTGTTCTTCCATGCTACTTCGTTGACAATCAGCATGTACGATTAACTCATTTCGATCCGTATGACAGATATATTCAAGTAAAAGTCGCGCATCTAATACTGCATCTTCGATCCCTGCATCTATCAACTTTTGTTTACCATACTCATAAACCTCTTTGTATGTCATAAATCCTCATCCTCAAAAGTCTCATTTTCATACCCAAAATTTTCTATCAAGTATGCTTTCCAATCAAATACTGCCTCCACAGAACAGATAGCAACCTTTATCATATCTTCATCTGGTTCTTTGGTGGTCAATCGCTGCATCCACATACCTGGCGCTGATATCATACGAATTACAATATTGTCACTCCTTCCCGCAAATCTGATAATTTCATAAGAAATTCCCGCAATCACAGGAACTAACAACAATCTTAGAATAAGTTTTAAAGCCATATTATCAACTCTAATAAAAAAGAATACAATAACGCTGACAAGCACAACAAAAAGCAAGAAACTAGTTCCACAACGCTTATGTTGACGAGAACTGCGTATGACATTTTTGACATTAAGTGGCCTTCCTCGCTCGATACAATTAATACATTTATGTTCTGCGCCATGGTACATATATAGACGCCGAATATCTTTCATCAGTGATATTGCAACAATATATCCCACAAAAATCACAATGCGAAACAATCCTTCTAATATTGCAATAAGGCTTGCATTGCGAATATATTTTCCCAACAAATCAGAAAGCCAAAATGGCAGCAACATAAAAAGTCCAACCGCAAGAATAACCGAAAACACTACCGTTATTCCCATCACAATATCATCTGATTTGTTCCCAGAAGTCTTCTTTGATGTCTCCTGCACAGCTTCCTCCTCATCCTCATAAAAAGATGCAGAGTGCATTGTCACCCTCATACCAAGAATAAGAGAATCAATAAAAGCAAAAATCCCACGTATCAATGGAAGTTTTGCAAAGGATTTTTCTCCACAAACTCCTTTATATTCTTCAACTTGTACATCAATATCTCCATCTGGCTTGCGCACTGCCACAGCGTATTTTGACTTGTTTTTCATCATCACACCCTCAAGAACAGCTTGCCCGCCTATACCAGAATATTGTGTTTGTCTCTTTTTTGTCATGCCTTTCTCCTCTATCCAACGCGTGTTAGTCGCTTTAGTTGCATCTTTCCTTTCCGCGTCCGTGTACAGTTTTCGCTGCATATTTCCTTTTGCGTTCGTGTGCAATCGAGCAGGGAAGGTTTATCTTCTCCCTACTCACGCGACCTGTACGTCGCTTTAGCGACTTATTTCCTCTGCACAGGTCTGCACATAATAAGAAAGGTTGAGATAGTCTTTACCTCAACCTTTTTCCGCTACTTATTTGCTTTCTACGCCGTACTTCTTATTGAACTTATCAATACGTCCACGAGCTGCCGCAGTCTTCTGCTGTCCTGTGTAGAATGAATGGCATTTTGAACAAACTTCCACATGGATTTCAGGTTTTGTCGATCCTGTTACAAATGTATTTCCACAGTTACAGGTAACAGTTGCCTGATAATAATTTGGATGGATTCCTTCTCTCATTATTTTCACCTCTCTATATAAAATCATTTTTTCATATACTTGTCTCATCAAACAGCTTTTTTAGTATATCACAGCTTTTCATGAAGCGCAAGCATTTTTTTCATTTATTGTATATTAAAGAATTTTTATCTTTTTCACTGTATCTACAAATTCTGTATTATTTTTTGTACGATAGAACATATCCAAAATTTTGTCAACTGCCTCATCCGATTTCAAACCGTTAAGTGCTTTGCGCATCACATTGATTGCCTCAAGTTCTTCGGAAGTTAACAACAAATCCTCGCGTCTTGTTCCAGATTTCGGAATATCAATTGCAGGGAACACACGTTTCTCTGAGAGTCTTCTGTCAAGTACCATTTCCATATTGCCAGTTCCCTTAAATTCTTCATACACTACATCATCCATCTTAGAGCCTGTATCGACAAGTGCTGTTGCCAGAATTGTTAAGCTTCCTCCCTCACGCATATTTCTTGCCGCACCAAAAAAACGCTTGGGCATGTGTAACGCTGCTGGGTCAAGTCCACCAGAAAGCGTTCTGCCACTTGGCGGAACCGTAAGATTATATGCACGTGTTAATCTGGTAATGCTATCCAGCAATATACACACGTCTTTTCTATGTTCCACAAGACGCTTCGCACGTTCAATCACCATTTCGGCAACTCTCTTGTGATGGTCTGGCAACTCATCAAAAGTCGAATAAATTACCTCAACATTTGGTCCATGAATTGCCTCTTTGATATCTGTAACTTCCTCTGGACGTTCATCAATCAACAGAATAATCATATGCATATCTGGTGCATTTTTTAAAATAGACTTTGCCACTTCTTTTAGCAATGTAGTTTTTCCTGCCTTGGGCGGCGACACAATCATTCCACGCTGCCCCTTACCCACAGGACTCATCAAATCCATAATACGCATTGCGACACTTGCACCTGGTGTTTCTAATTTAATGCGTTTATCTGGAAAAATTGGTGTCATATCTTCAAAATTACGTCTTCTGGTTGCAAATTCTGGCGGAAATCCATTTACTTTTTTTAAATATAATAATGCACTAAACTTCTCGTTCATTGTCTTAATGCGGGTATTTCCTTCAATAATATCTCCTGTG
Organism: uncultured Lachnospiraceae bacterium; assembly: GCA_910583965.1. Lineage (GTDB taxonomy): Bacteria > Bacillota > Clostridia > Lachnospirales > Lachnospiraceae > COE1. The sequence continues at coordinate 1,348 of CAJUAE010000141.1, read as the reverse complement.
CGCAACCCAAAACGGCGGATCTGACTTGGCGCCACATACACATCATTTTCCCCTGGCAGAAAATTATCACTTCTGATAAATCCAAAACCATCTGCCATAACTTCCAAAATCCCTCTTGCTGTGATGCCACTATCAAGCTCCGATGGAAACTTCTCCTCTGTTATCTTGTTTTCTGCCTGTTCTTTTACAGCGCGTTCCTCTGGCTGTTTTGCAGAACGTTCTATATTATTATTTTCTATATACTGTTTTTGTTGTTTTACTGAACGCTCACCATTGTCAGTACTCTGTTCTTTTGTTGCGTTTTGTCCTTGTACATTAGTTTGTTTTACTTTGTGCTCATTTTTATTCGCTTCTGTGGCAAATGCTGGTTCCTTCATACCGCGAAGTATTGGCTTGGGTTCTACATCTTTCCCCGCCTCCTTATCCTTCTCATCTTCTGCCAACATCAACTCAATCAGCTCTGCCTTTTTTAATCCAGTTACACGTTTCATACCACGCGACTTCGCAATTTCCCTTAGTTCAGCAAGTGCTAATGATTCATATTTTTCCCTCATATTAATATACCAGTCTTTTCCTTTCTAAAATAATATGTTTTAACCTTTTCATTCAGTTCTTTGGGATTCACTTTCTATGATTTCAGATAAAAATTCCCATCAAATCGCATAAAATAAACCTTGTTGTCAACATTTGTCTGTACTCTGTAATCAATAATAATCAAACTATTGATACACACAAAAAATCTATCTCTCACAATAGTCAAATATATCCCCATCTCTAATTCACCACGTTTCAATATGTCCCCTTACCGAAACACAAAAGCATGTATCAATCCGTAAATATATTTACAGATCCAACATGAAAATCATACAAAAACGCAGCGCAAAGTACTTCATTCATCACTATCAATATTATAATTCGGAAAATATTTTGAAATGCTGTAAAAACAGATGTAGTCACAAGATTTTCTCACGCACTATCCATCTAAGAAACAGTGTACTGTTCTAAATACATAGTATTGTTTTAAACAATTACTCTTTGATTTTATTATTATAACTCATTTCTTCTGAAATAGAAAGAAGAATTTATTCGGATTAAAAAATTTTTTACACAATACACTATTAAATTTAAATTTTGTCGTAACAGTTCAACTCTACAAAGCGGAATGTATAAAATACTATTGGAACCTTGCTCACATAAAGCACTTTGTATATTTAATTTTTTAGGGCTGCCCCCAACATGAAATAAGTTATTAGAAATGACTTAAATGAATCATCAAAATATATAAACTGCTACGTTATAAATGTTGTTACGATTCACCATCTGAAAACCACTTATAGTAATAGTTAGG
>CAJUAE010000140.1 GCA_910583965.1 uncultured Lachnospiraceae bacterium | reverse complement strand
GGAGGAAAACGATGGCACAGATGGATGAGGAACTGTTAAGAAGACGAGAGATACAGGAAGAATTTGAAAGAGAACGATTTTCAGAAGAAAATATTGCGGAAGAAAAAACACAATCTATATTTGACGGAACGATTATGATAAATATGGTACCAACTGCATTTTCGGAACGTACATTTCTTGACGACAAAGTGGCGATATGGATGCCAGAGGATTTTACAGAGTTGTCTCCACAAGAGATAGCAATGTCATATCCACTTGGAAATAAGCCAGACAAAGTATATATGAATAGTTATCTTGACCTTGCTACAGGGTATACTTACACACGACATGAAGTGCCTGAGGAATACATGGGAGATTTTCCAAAAGTGGTTCGGATTGCACTTGAACGAATGGGTCCTAAAGTCAGGATTTTATCGGAAGATATGCGTAGCACAGAAAAGCATATCATATCCAGCATTGAAATGATATCGCATACTATTACGGAGGCAATCTATAATCTAATGTATTTTGCATCTGTTGATGGAAGGGTTCTGATGGGATTTATTAATTTTAATTATCAGAATATGGAGCGTTATCAATCAATTGCGCAGGAAATGCTCGCCTCTTTTCATTTTACAGACGAAAAAGAACAGAATTGTGAGCCGCCATCAAATCATCTAGGAGGTGAAACACTATGAAAACAATATCATATGCCAATATTATAGTAGAAGGCTTTACATTTAAACGGATTCTTTCTATATATATTACCCATCAACCAAATCAACATGGTATGGCGATAGTGGAAGGGGAAGTTGAATCAGACAAGGCAAGAGATTTTGTAAATCGTGTGGATGAGAAAACAGTTGTAAAAATTACGACAGATGCAGAAGGGCAGCCTAGGAACCTTTTCTGTGGTTCTGTAAAAGATATTTCACTAAAACAGGAAAATGAATACAGTGTTGTCACTTTAAAATTGAATACAATGAGTATCCTTCTTGATGTTAAGAAACACAACAAAAGTTTTCAAAAATTAAACGATAACTATAGCACAATAATAAGAGAAAGCATTCAGGAAAGTATAAAATCAGAAAAAGATAATTTAGATATTACAGTCTCAGATAGAGAAATTAAACATTTAATCATGCAGTATGAGGAGACAACGTGGGAGTTTGCGCTGCGAATGGCCTCGCAACTTGATGCGCCGCTTATAGCAGATATACAGGCTGAAGAACCACAATTGACAATTGGGCTTCCAAAGCCAAGAGAACAAAAAGAAATTATAGGCAAAGAATATACTTATACAAGCAATGTGGAAAATTACGAAAGATTTTCCAATGCTATGGTGCAAGATTTTTCGGGTGATAGGGCGGAGTCTTATGCCTATGCATATATTGGAGATAAAATAGTGATTAATGGGAAATCTAGCGTAATTAAAGGTGTAGATGCTAAGCTAGTAGATGGTATCCTTCGTATACATTATGATTTGATGCATTTAGGAGGAAGTGTAATTGGTCTGGCAGCTCCAAAAACTTTTAGTAAAGCGATGGGGCACATGATAGATGGCAAGGTAGTTGGTGTTCAGAAAGATAAAGTAAAGGTTTGTCTGACTGGAATTGGAGAAGAAAAGCCTGATGACGAAAGTATGGTTGAGGGAGTGAATTGGTTGTTTCCATTTTCCACAGTATATTCTTCAAGTGATGGCAGTGGTTGGTATTGTATGCCAGAGAAGGAAGATGCAGTCAGAATCCTTTTTCCAACAGGGGATGAAAAGGATGCATTTGCGTCGAGCGCTATGTTTGCTAAGCCGCCTAAAAATCCAGAAAATAAGGTGTGGAAGGCGCCCGGTGGCAAACAAATACTGCTTACCAAAGAAGGAATGTACATTATTGGTAAATCAGGAAAACTTTATATTAATTTAACAGATGAAAAAGGTGTAGAAGTATATTCGGACAAAGAAATCAATGTGATGTCTGATACCAAAGTCAATATTTGTGCTGGCAAGGAAGTACATATTGCGGCAAAAAATGAAATTATCATTGGTACAGAGGATGCTTATATTGATATTGATAAAAGTTCGGCGGTTCTGACAGCTAAGAAAGTGCTAGTCAACTAGGAGGCAAATATGGAACAAACCCGTATACAGATGTTTGAACAGCAGATATATCCAGAAATATTTGCAGAAGTGGCAGGGAATGTAATGGACCGCTTTGGAAAACAAAAAAAAGAAATAATAGAAGAATGGAAAACAATTTTGCAACAGTATATGGACCAGATTGCAGACCTTCAAGAAGAAGAGGAAGCACCGTCAATACAAGAGATTGATTTTTCTTTTCTATACACCTCTTTGGAAGATAAACATGCAAAATTTCAGATAGACAGCTATGGAGAAGGAGGACGTGTGTCTGGTGAGAGTATACTGACAGAGTATATTTCTGCTGACTGGATTGCAGATGGGGCAAAAGTTCTTGCAGAACGTCTTGCAGAACGAGCAGAACAGGAGAATTTGCGTGGGTATGTTAGAGCAGCAGAAATAGATAAACTTCGGTTGCGTGCAGTGCGAAGTCTATTATTGTGTTTGGCAGTACGTTTTAAATATATCATACGAGATATGATTGACTTTAGAAGCCTTGCTAGAGTACAAAAGGAACCCTGTTTTCTTATACAGATTGGAGAATATATGGATTGGATGAAAACAATATATGCTGTGCAACCTGCTGTAGATATTTTTAATTGCGAGCAGGACACCGATTTGAGATTTCGCAGTTTTCATGCTATTCATTATAACGAAAAGCAATTTAAAGCGTTTAATTTAAGTCAGTCAGATTTTAGAGATTGTGTTTTTACAGAGAGTAGTATAACAGATTGCTTAATGAACGATTGTATGTTCGACGGCTGTGTGTTTGAGAGACTTTGTATTGAGAGTACAATGATGAAGGGTTGTATTTTTGTCAATTGTATTTTTCAAGAGACCATTATGAAGGAAATTGTGTTATCTGAGTCTGATAAGGAATCTAGCATATTAGATTATTTTGCGCCAGCAGAGTTTCATAACTGTGAATTTCGAGAGGTACGTTTAGAAAATTGCAACGCAGACAAATGTATTGTTAAGAATTGTGATGCTAGTAAATTAGAGTTGGAAAACAGCAGTATTGTTGGGTCGGGATTTGAGGAACGAAAAGATAAGGAGGGACAGGATGAATTATTTTGAATTATTACAAAGTCCCAAGGTAGAGAATCCGATTGTTCTGACAGGACTTGACAAAGAGATGTACTGTCATGATATGTCATCAAAACAGTTTACAGCACTTGAAAGACTTACCGTGGCATATTTTAGTGGAAGTGAACGTGAGGAGCCATGTGATATTCTATTAGAACCAACATTTATGGTATCAGATGAGCTAAAAAGATTGCTCTCTATGTATGACAAGGAGATTGCATTTAAAGGGATTCAAGCCCTTCCTACAGTAGAGGAGTGTGGATTATATCCATTATATTGGGTGCCATACTTTTCTGAAATTGCATGTATTCATAAAGATAGTATAGTGTACGATAATGGAATGTTATCTAGTCTAATACTAGATGGAAGCAAAATTGGGAAACGGGATATATTTAGATTATCTGGATCCCTTGAATACAAGATAATTGTATCAATGCCTGTTGCAGAGAGTATCTTGCGCAGGAGATTCTACGGTGTTGGACTAAAGAAACTGGAGGTGGCAGGATGACATCAAAAGAGGAACAGTTAGAATTAGGGAAACTGGAATTACAGACAGATTTTAGAGTAGTTCATATAGAAAATATACAGATTTGTGAACAGGTGAATGAACATGGTGTTATGACTGTGCGCTTTCTCACGGAAGATAAAGTGGAATCGAATGATGTTGTACGATATCAGGGGTCCAAGGTACTTTTGAAAGTTAAAGAAGAGGAAACTATTTTCTGTGGTATTTGTAGAAAGATACACTTAATCAGTCAGAATCAGTATGCAGAGATAGAATTGACAGCAGATACGCTTTCCATAGAGACAGACAAGGAAAAATGCACAAAGGTATTTCAGGATAAATCAAAAACTTTTGGAAAAGTAATGTCACAGGGAATTGGCAAAAAGAATCATAATTTTCTGGATTATGAAAGTGGTTTGAAAAACAAGAAAGTGGAGGAAATTCTTTCGCAAAAAGACGAGACGGATTGGGAATTTGACCGACGTATTGCCAACCGATATCAGAAGTTACTTTTTGTGAATAGTAAAGATGAGGGCGGAAAAGTTCATATTGGAAATATTCCCTTTCGGATTTTGGAACCAGGTATAATTTTGGACCAATACATTGTGCGCGATGTGGACAAGGCAAGAAAGCTTCAAGGAAATAGTATTCCAAAAGCTTCGGTGTTTGAGTATGAAAATGTGGTTTTGACAGTTAGCAATCTTGCGATAGGTGTTGGCTATGGGGTAAAGTGGGATAATAGAACACAGATTGTAGTTAAAAGTACAATTACCTGTAAAGATCAACTCTTGCAGAATGAGATAACCCTTGCAAATGCCGAGGGGCTTACACCATCAGAAGAACAAATTATAGAGGCAGCAAGTTTTTCAAGAGTATTGGAAGGAACAGTACAGGCGGTAAAGAAGAATTATGTGCAGGTAGCGTTTGAAAATGAGGATAACAAGCCACAATGGATCCCTTATGTTCATACAGCGGGAAATTATTTTTATACGATGCCAGATGTGGGGGATAAAGTATCTGTGTACTATGAGGCTGTCAAAGGAGAAAAAGACAGTGCTAGAGTGATATGTACTCAGAGCCATCACGAGAATGATAGCCCAGACTTTAAAAGATATCAGGATAAAATGTTTACTGGAAATAATCGTATGATTAAATTTGGTGGCAAGACACTGGAACTAATTGGAGACAGAAAGAAATATGATGGTAAAAAAGGAAAAAAGACCCATATTATATTAGATGATGATTATGGAATAGAGATTTATAGTGCCAATGACATTTCTTTAAGTACATCAAAGGGTGGAAATATTCTAATACAGGCAGTGGATAAGGGATTTAAAGGGCTAGACAAGGCAAAACAGGCATTTGAACGAACCCATGCAATCGGCAACACAAGATTTGTGGCATCAGGAGGGGGGCTGCCAGACACAGGGGCACTTGTCAACACAAAGGCTATCAGCTTTAGTGCACTCAAAAAGGCTGTGAAGGACAATGTAGAAAGTCCTTTTCAGTTAGTAGATAATGTGCAAAAGCTGATGGGAGATATTGGTGGTTCTACAGGAACAGAGGCACATGAAAAAGACAAGAAAGGATATCAGGAAGGCGTTGTAGATATTTTTGCAGCAAAAAAGCTTGTGCTTAATGTTGGCAATTCCAGTATTATTTTTTCTAAAGGGGTAATCCAAATTAAGGCAAATAAATTTCGGCAAATAGGAACAGATCATTCTATTTTACCTGATTTGGGTGGTTTGATGGATATGACACTTGATTTAAGTGCATTGGCGGATAATGTGTCAGGTGCCTTGCCAGCAGATGGATCTTCCCCAGGAATCGATGCAATTGGAATGGTGCCAAGACAACGAGAAAAACCAATTACAGCGCGGGCAGCAGCAAAAAAAGCGAAGAAATATCAGTCTGGAGCAAGCGGGCAGAAGACAGATGTCCCTACAATAACCGCAGTGGATGGAGACTTTGAAATAAGTGATGAAGAAAGCAAGAAAGATGCAGCAAGTGTAAGTGGAGGAGTTTCTACCCAAGATGCGCGATATGAGGAAAAACCACAAGAAGTAAACAAGGATACTAGCACAACCCAAAAGGAACAGGGAAAAAAGCCTGATAAAAATAAGGACAAAATAACAGAAAATCAAAGTACGACTGCGTTAAATGGCGACCCAATTGATATGGTGACAGGAAGCTATCTGGTAGACCAGTGTGATTTTATTATCAATGATATTTCTGGTATCTATGCAGTGGAAAGGACATATGAATCAGTACTTTCCCAAAAGGATTCTCCAGTTGGACGAGGCTGGACTTTAAGCCTATTTAGCACAGCATATATCTATGATGACAGAGTGGAAATTGTGCTTTCTGACAATCGTACCGAAATTTTCTTAAAAACAGAAGATGGATTTAGAAATCGCAAAGGTGGTACAAAACGCCTAGCGTTGTATGCGCAGGAAGATGGCTATCTAATGCGAGAGGCAACGACAGGAATCTCAAGATTTTATGACAGAGATGGGAAAATTTTACAAGAAATTGACCATAACGGGAACCGACGTTTATATCAATATACAGGTTTTACTTTGCGTAGGATATCCTTTGCTAGTGGTCAATATCTTGATTTTACATGGCAAGAAAGTCATATTACTTCCATACAAGATTGTATAGGACGCAAAGTGCACTATCGATATGAGAACAGTTTACTCACAGAAGTAGAGACAGTCACAGGAGGGGTGGAGCGATATACTTATGACCAGGATGGTAGAATCACCAATGTCACAAATGCGGATGGAGTTACTTATGTGCATAATGAGTATGACCAGAAGGGCCGAGTGGTACGTCAGACTCTTTGTAATGGTCAGGAGTATATTTTACTCTACAATGATGATGACAGAACCAATATCTATCTGACACCTGGAAGCAATAGACAAATTTGTTATATCTACAACCGTAATCGCCAGTTAGTTTGTACCAAATATCAGGATGGAACAACACAGGAACGTAAATATGATGATTGGGAGAATATTATCTGGGAGAAGGATAGAAATGGAAATGAGACCCATCGTACTTATGATGAATTTGGTCATCTGCTTCGGGAAGAATATCCAAATGGGCTTATAGTGTCGTATATATATGATGAGGACGGGAATTGTCTACATATGTGGGATAATAATGGTACTGACATCAGTTACCATTATGACAAAAATGGAAATATAACAAAAGAGATTGAGCAATTAGATGGTTCTGTTAGTAGGAGTGTCACATTTGAATATGACCGATATGGTAGAGTGGAAGCATTTACAGATGCTAACGGGCACAAAGAGACATATCTGTATGAAAGTGGATTTTGGGAATCTACGACGTTTACTACAGCAGCAGGAAGTGTGTATCGACATAATCTAGATCGTGCAGGAAGGTGTGTCGCAGTTACAAGTGCAGATGGTGAGTCTACCTATGCCTACAATAGCCTTGATATTATGTGTATGGCAACGGACCCTATGGGACATACTACGCGCTATTTATATAATCGTATGGCAGATTTGATTGGACTGGTGCGTCCGAATCATCATGTGCATGGTGAACCAGATATCGCAAAGGAAACCTACACAAATGATG
>CAJUAE010000139.1 GCA_910583965.1 uncultured Lachnospiraceae bacterium | reverse complement strand
TTTACAATCTTACTGATAGACATTGTTGGTTCTGTCTCTATCATGTAATGGATATGGTCTTTATCAAAGCGTTTTAACGCTTTTTTCATATATCTGATAATCATCTTATGCCTTTGGTATATCTCATAAGAGAACTGTTTTATGTCATCTGATATCTGCTTTGCTGTCAGTAGTTTTTTCTGTATTTGTATACAAAGATAATATGGTACTGTAATAAATATTTGTGTCTGTTTTTTGATTTCCATGTCCCCATAACGAAAGTATAGCACAAACCGCTACTTTTGGCTACCTTAACCCACCGTCTAAAGCCAGTGGGATTGCGGTAGCCTTATTTTCAATCGAATTCCCATCTGCCTGCTTTGGCGAGCGTACAAATCAGGATGGGTGAAATTTTAGTTTCACACGAACTCCCATCTGCCCGTTTTGGCGGGCCTACTAATCAGGATGGGTGAAATTTTAGTTTCACACGAACTCTTATTAATTCATAGACTTTCGACATCTTTTATGCTTAAATATTATGAGAAAATTTTGACAAACTATTTATTGCAAAAGCAAGAAGAATACTCCTGTACAGCAGTCTCATAAAGATTATTTCCGTCCGAATCGACTACAACAATCACCGGAAAATTTTCAACTTCTAACTTGCGAATCGCTTCTGTACCCAAATCATCATAGGCAACAACTTCCGATGCTATAATAGATTTGGACAATAATGCACCCGCGCCGCCAACAGCAGCAAAGTAGACTGCATTATTGCGCACAATCGCATCTTTTACAGTATCGCTTCGCTTCCCTTTTCCAATCATACCTTTTAATCCAAGGTCAAGTAATCTTGGCGCATACTTATCCATACGACTTGCGGTTGTAGGACCTGCCGAGCCAATCGGTCTACCTTCTCTAGCCGGGGAAGGTCCCATATAATAGATGATATTATGTGCCATATCAATAGGCAACGGTTGGTTTTGGTCAAGTGCTTGGTTTATGCGCTGGTGCGCTGCATCGCGCGCTGTGTAAATCGTTCCTGTTATATATACATAATCTCCTGCCTTTAAAGATTTTGCAACCTCATCTGTAAGCGGTGCTTTGACATGCTTTTCCATTTTCCATTTCCTCCTCAATATAGATAAGCCAACTGTTTATAGACATAATCCGGTTTATTTTTTATAAAACTATCTTTTTCTATCGTTTCGTCTGGTGGATAAAAGAAGTTAAAAATATGTAACTGATAATACCATTCACCTGTATCATAGTCTGTTTTGCGCTCATTCCAAATAATTCTTCCATACTGTCCGGGCGATAATATAAAAGCTGTTTCATTTAAAAGGTCCTTTTGATAGAACGATGATGTTATATTTTGATAATCCTTGTTATGTCCTCTGCGAACTGGCTTAATGCCTTCATAATGGACATAAGACAATTCATATTCATCTGTTTTCTTGCAAATAGATATATTTTCTATCTCCTTAATACTATCAACATCATACAAATTATATGGAAATCTTTTTATCCACGCAATACGCCTTTGTGTTTCGTATGTAATGCGTTCTGATTCCCATCCCCACAATTCCCACAGGGAACGATATCGTTCTGCACAATACTGCTCATGTTGTATTGCATCCAAAATCAATTCTTTCTCTTGATAAAAATTAAGACTTTGAACAAACACACAATCTTGAAAACATTTTGTGTACCACTGTGAGGTGTATGAATCCCACATACTCTGGGTAAATACTCCATCTTTATTTCTAAGAGGCAATTCCTCCAAAAGATATTCCTGCGGAAACTGGCGGCGCACATTTTCACCCTTTACACCGCGCTCCTCTTTGTTCCATTGTAGACAAATTTTTTGAACTAAGAGCATTAAATATTCCCTCCAATCTTTTATTTTTTCTCATTATAAGTATTCAAATTATGTATTAAAACAATTTCCTCTAATAACTTTTATCTATTACATCAATCATATTATATATAATACATATTATATTACATCAATAGAAATATTGTCTCTTTTATAACAATGGCCATCCAAAATTAAGTTTCTAATGATAAGAAACCTTAGATATATGAATTGGTTCTATTTCGACAGAGTTGATTCTTATGTTTCCAAATGCGGTGATTACAAAAGTACATTTTGCCATTCTATTTTGACAGAGTTGGTTCTTATGTTGCAATGAGTCTGATAATAGTTTTCATTTTTTAAGGTATTGAATATTTTATCAAGAGTTGTTACTCTTTTGTATTGTCATAATAATTTCATCAAAAGAGATTGGTGCGTACTGGGTTCGTTCTACAGAAACACAATAATGTTGGTTGCTATAAGTTTTAAAAATTGGAGAATTATGCACATGACCAAATATATTTGCATAGGGCATATTTGTGTTGACATACAACGGTTCATGTGATAATATCCAAAAATCTTTGAAAATAATAGGATAATCATAGACTTCTATAAAACCACAATCCCGATAGTATTGGTTTGTCTGTATATCATGATTTCCCTTGACAAGAAATTTTCTTCCATTTAACTGTGCTAATATCTCTTTTTCTTGTCCATTTGCACCAAAATCTCCCAAGACATAGATCGTATCTTGCTGATTGACACGACTATTCCAGCGTTTTTGTAACACATTATCCATCTCTGTTATATCCACAAAAGGTCGATTTTCATACAACCGAATATTTTCTTCCCCAAAATGGGTATCTGCAATAAAATAAACCATATGAACTCCCATCTGCCCGCTTTGGCGAGCGTACCAATCAGAAAGTGTGAAATTTTAATTTCACACGAACTCCCATCTGCCCGCTTTGGCGGGCTCTCAAATCAGGGTGAAAAACGCTGTCCTTTGCGTTTTTCCTGTGTGAAATTTAATTGTTCTAAGGCAGTGTCTTTTGCTGCCTTAGAATAATTAAGTTTCACGCTATCCACATCAAATAAACAGAATTTTATCCACAAATAAATATATTTATACGCAATCTGTTCGGTTAGATGACGCGCACTGTATGACGATTTACATGGCAACATATGTTTATAGCAACAGGAAGCCCGGCAATATGTGTTGGATAAGTATCAATATTGACAGCAAGCGCAGTCGTTGTACCGCCAAGACCACCGGGACCAATGCCAGTATGATTTATTTTTTGCAAAAGTTCTTCCTCCATCTCCTTAACATATGGTATGTCTGAATGTTGGTCCACAGGCCTAGTAAGTGCCTTCTTTGCCATAAGTGCACACTTTTCAAAAGTTCCCCCAATGCCAACACCAACGACCATTGGCGGACAAGCGTTTGGACCTGCATCCTTTACGGCTGTCAAAATAGCATTTTTTACACCCTCAATCCCATCAGCTGGCTTTAACATAAAAATACGACTCATATTCTCACTGCCAAAACCTTTGGGAGCAACTGTAATTTTGACTTTATCGCCTGGCTTAATCTCATAATGAATTACAGCAGGTGTATTGTCTTTGGTATTTTCACGTATTAGTGGGTCTTTCACAACAGATTTGCGGAGATATCCTTCAATATAACCTTGACGAACCCCTTCATTGATAGCATCTTCCAAACTGCCTCCTTCAAAATACACATCCTGTCCAATTTCTAGGAAAATAACTGCCATACCAGTATCTTGACAAATTGGAATCATATCCTCTTTTGCAATCTTAAGATTGTCCTGAAGCTGATTTAAAATCTGTTTTCCAAGTGGACTTTTTTCTGTGTCAATACTTTTTTTCAAGGCATTATCCATATCTGATGTGAGGCCATAATTGGCTTCAATACACATTTCTTTTATGTTTTGTGTGATTTTTGATAGATTAATTCTCCTCATTTTGATTTCCTTTCTAGACATCTCTTTCCAAAATTATTTAACGGTACAGTTGAATCCTCAAAAGATGCTTCAATTTACTTTTTTATCCACAAAAATTGTTCTATTGTGTTTTATATTTGTTGATATCCTCATTTTTACGCATAAATAAGTGGATTTCTAATCAGATTGCATCCTTACTGGTGGATAACTATGATTGAAATATAATATCTGCAAACTCTGCATTAGAAGCAACGGCCAAATCCTGTGGAGAAAGCTCTAATTGCATACCAAGTTTTCCACCGCTTACAATAATTTTATCAAAATTTATAGCACTGTAATCAATGCGTGTAACATATTGTTTTTTCATACCAATTGCAGTACAGCCACCTCTAATGTATCCTGTGACTGCATTGATATCCTTGACATGCAACATTGCAACAGATTTCTCTTTGACAGATTTTGCTGCTTTCTTCATATCAAGTTCCGCTACAATTGGAATCACAAATACATAATAATTTTTACTGTTTCCCTGTGTCACTAAGGTTTTATATACTTTTTCGTGCGAAAGATTTAGCATATCCGCAATCTGTATCGCATCTATAAATTCATCACATTCATAGGTATATGTTTTATATGGTATCTTTTTGGTGTCTAATATACGCATTGCGTTTGTCTTGTTAACCGCTTTGTCCTCTTTTTGTTTTGCCATTTTGGGCTCCTTTCTTGTTACTTTTCACACTCGCACCAAAATAACTGCTTTATGGCATTTGGTGTACATCAATTGTTGCAATTCACTCTAACTCCCATCTGCCCGCTTTGGCGGGCTCTCAAATCAGGATGGTGAAATTTTAATTTCACACGAACTCCCATCTGCCCGCTTTGGCGGGCTCTCAAATCAGGAGGTGTGAAATCTTTGATTTCATACTAACTTTTTAAAGCAATGCGAACTTTAGTTTGAAGGTGAATTATAGCTTTTTCTCAAATATTAATATAATGAACATTAAGTCTCTATTGACATACTGTATAGGACCATTTATCATATAAATAATCAAAGTTTTTTATTATTGTGAATGATTTTTATTGCTGCACTCAACAGTTAACTCTCCTTACAACTCTGACACAGAAAAATAAAAAGTATAATAAAAGGAAAAGAATTTTATGGAAAAATTACCACCAATTGAAAAAATATATGAAGCTTACTCAGCGCTTGCAGACAACCGCATTAAAATAAGCGAAGATTTTGCTGATGTTTTGTCCTCCGACAGTGCAAAATCATACAAAGTTATGTGGAAAGACAATACCTATTCATCCACAGACAATGCAACTTACTGGCAAGGCTATGCGGGATATCCTGTTATTGGGGTTCTGATTTTGCAATCCAAACTGACAGTGGACAGCACGATTTTTGAACACTTTTCAGGTATCAATTGGAACAGTTTAAACAAAAAACATAAAAGAGATTACAGGGCGGCATTATTGGAAGTGTTTGCAGAAAAACAGCTTTCACAAAATCAGATAGATGCCATTGAGGAAAAAACACAGCAAGTTTTTGAACAACTGAAAACTTTAGACTTAACGATTGTCCGTAAAGTAAAATAATGCGCACACCAATGCAGAGAAAATGAAAGCATTATTTATAGACAAAATAATGCTTCATCTCTGACTGAAAAGAAGAATGCTTTGGAAACTTCTTCTTATATTCTGTAAACATTTCATACATTGCATTTTCAATTCCCATGTCTTGTTTAATTTCCGCAGTCATTGCTAACAGAACTGCAACATCTCTGTATTGGCCTCTATGTTGCCCTGACACAATCGCATCTGCTCTATTACACACAATTTTTTCTGCCCAAACAAGATATTTTTTTCTATTTTCCACATCCATTGGGAAATATTGTTTCCAGCGTTGAAAATAAGTCCAGAACAAACTGGTCTTATTGTTTCGGCTTTCTTCAACAAGCGCATTTTCAAAATACAATAGTTTGTCTATCTCGTCATCAAAACCAATACTCTGTGCAATTTGCGCTGCCGCTTTTGAGGGAAGTTTTTTCTCATACAGATACAGCAAAAATAATTGAATACCATGCCTAATAAAACAAGAGCTCCAGCCCAATGAACCTTGCGGATTTCTCGATGCGTTCTTCGCAACTTCAAAATCACCTGTATAGAAACAAAGTTCATGATACCCAAAATCACTCACAAAATTCTGAAGCAATTCTTTCGTCTCACCAAATTCTGACTGTTTTGCTCTAATTCTAGAAGAAAGAACCTGCTTTGCTTGCATTCCGTACTGTATTGCCATCTCGTCAGTACCAAATAGACGCAAGTAATTTCTAACAGTTGTATCACAATAAAAACATTCCCAACAAAACCGCATCATATTTTTTATATGCATCTGAAAACTGGATGCATATGCTCCCTGCAGTGCAATCTTTCCTCTTATTTTTAGTTTTTTACTGACTTTTTCCATTGCCTGTATACCGATTTTTTCAATCTGTTCATAATCATGATTTTTATCATACATTTCCATTGCAGTTAAATACAGAGATGGATGAATATCACTGATTTCATTTGCAATTTTTACAAGACCTTCAATTCCTTCCTTTTGTAAAACTGCCTCTTGTAAAAGACGTGCTTCCATATCACCATTTTTTGTCTTTAACAATACAATCCAGTCTGTCCAAAATTGTTCTGTATCCTCCAAATTTTCGCGTCCTACATAAAACATGTCCTCTATGTGCAAATGTTGAAACGCATGATAGAAAAAATACAAATAAATCCCCTTTGCTCGCTTTGAAACATCAAGTACCTGATAGTCAGTGTACAATGTTAAAAGTGCCAACTGTTTAATGTCTATCTTAACAATTTTATTTTCTACCAGTGTCTCAAGGTCAACAGGGTCTGTCTCATCAATATATTCATTTTGCGCATTGACTTCCATTTGCCATAGCCATTCATAAATAAATTGTGCTTCCTGATATCGACAATCATCTACACAGTCCTTCGCAAGTTGAACTGCATACAATATCTTATCTCCAACACCTTGGTTATCATAGTACTCAATCACCCAGTTTCTATGCCAATAATTCTCTGAGTAATCCTCATACTCCTCTGTATCCAGATAAAGCTCACCAGCATCAATCTGGCTCATCCAAATTTTTAACTGCGCCATCTTCTCATCTACAAGTTCTTGCGACATGCGCACAACTCTTGATTTCTTCTCATCTGTTGGTTTGTTTATTGTATATTGTTCAATCAACTTTTCCAACCTTTGTAGTTGTTGTTTGGTCAGAGATGTTGACAAATCCAGAATAATATTCTGTAAACTTTCCTTGGTAAGTTCTCTTAAGTTATTTTTCACTAAATTTAATCCTTCCTTTGCACAAACATTTATTTTATTATAAGATGTTCCCACAAAATTTACAAGAGTTATGCTTTTATACTTGTATAATTAACATGATACCAGGGTCAAAAGGTCAAGAAATCCAATGCAAGCTTGCTTGCAAGAGGA
>CAJUAE010000138.1 GCA_910583965.1 uncultured Lachnospiraceae bacterium | reverse complement strand
ATACACCAAATATAAGATTTAAAGGGTTTCATGACGAATGGGAACAGCGGAAGTTGGGGGAGATATGTGAAGTAACAATGGGACAATCGCCAGATGGTTCTACATATAGTGATGAACCAAGTGACTATATTCTTGTTCAGGGTAATGCTGATTTAAAAGATGGGTGGGTTTTTCCACGAATTTGGACAACACAGAAAACAAAAACAGCACAAGCAGGCGATTTGATAATGAGTGTTCGAGCTCCAGCAGGTGCTATGGGGAAAACTGCTTATGATGTTGTGTTAGGACGTGGTGTAGCGGGTATTAAAGGTAATGAATTTGTGTATCAGACTCTTGTAAAATTTGATTCTGATGGTTATTGGAAAAAACTTGCTGCGGGTTCAACATTTGAATCTATAAATACTGATACTGTTAAAGGCGCTACTTTATCAATACCACAAGATGTAGAAGAACAG
This sequence comes from uncultured Lachnospiraceae bacterium, assembly GCA_910583965.1. Taxonomy (GTDB): domain Bacteria; phylum Bacillota; class Clostridia; order Lachnospirales; family Lachnospiraceae; genus COE1. The sequence continues at coordinate 6,887 of CAJUAE010000138.1, read as the reverse complement.
GAGAAAATTGGACATTATTTTTTTAATCTCGATACCCTTATCCTCCTTCATCAGCGTAAATGTGATGAGGTAAAACAACTAAAAAAATTTATGCTCCAAAAAATGTTTCCCAAGAGTGGTGAGCAGGTTCCAGAGATTCGTTTTGCGGGATTTACTGGCGATTGGGAACAGCGTAAGTTGGGGGAGGTCTTTGAGGAATATTCTGAAAAGAATCATTTAGAACTTTCGCCTCTGACCATAATTCAAGGTGTTGGTACCATATTAAGAGAAGATTCAAATAGAAATTTACAATATGATAAATCTAGTTTATCAGGGTATAAAATGGTACGAAGAAATGATTTTATTGTTCATCTCCGCTCTTTTGAAGGTGGTCTGGAAAAGGCGAATAGTGATGGTATAATAAGCCCTGCATATCATACATTTCATGGAATAGAAACGGATTCAAGATTCTATTATCCTTTTTTCAGATCAAAATATTTTATTGATGTTTTGTTGAAACCACATGTTTATGGTATTAGAGATGGAAAGAGTATAGACATAGATGGTATGAAAACGATTATGATTCCAGTGCCTTCATATGAAGAACAAAAAAAAGTTGGGGGATATATTGAGAACCTCGACCACCTTATCACCCTTCACCAGCATAAATGCGATCAGCTAAAACAAGTAAAACGTTTTATGTTACAAAATATGTTCCCACAGAAAGGATAAAACTTATGGCAGAATTAGAATCTGTAATCGAAAAAAGATTAATCGACCAGCTTTGCTGCGATGAGTCGCAATGGACATACCGACCAGACATTAGAACGGAAGACCAGCTATGGGACAATTTTAAGTATATCTTGGAACAGAATAATAAGGCAAAGTTAAATGACACGCCATTGAGCGCGTCTGAATTTGCAAAGATTAAAAATGATTTGTCTCATGCCTCCTTTTATGATGCTGGCAAATGGCTGGTTGGCGAAAATGGCAAGGTGTATGTGCATATACAAAGAGGAAATGAGACACTCCATTTGATTGTTATGAATAACGAGCATATTGCTGGTGGAACGAGCGTATATGAGGTGATAAACCAATATCAGGCATTTCAATATAAGGACGAAGCAGGCAGCAGAAATCGGCGGTTTGATGTGTCGCTGCTCATTAATGGTATTCCCTTAATCCATATCGAGCTAAAAAATAAACAACATTCTTATATAGATGGTTTTCGACAGATAAAGAAGTATATTGCTGAGGGAAAGTTTCATGGTATTTTTTCAAATGTGCAGATGTTTGTGGTAAGCAATGCAGTAGATACCAAATATTTTGCCGCCGCAAGAGATACAGAACTAAATAAAAAATTTATATCTGGGTGGCTTGACAAAGAAAACCTGCCAGTCTGTGACTATATTGATTTTGCAAAAGCTGTACTCAAAATCCCAGAAGCACATGAGATGGTGGCAAAATATACTGTGTTGGATAATGATAAGAAGAAACTTCTTATTTTGCGGCCTTATCAGATTCATGCTATTGAGGCAATGCGCGAGGCTTCCAAGAAAGGGAAATCAGGTTTTATTTGGCATACGACAGGTTCAGGCAAGACTATGACATCCTATAAGGCAACGCGCAATTTGCTTATGGATATTCCATCGATTGATAAAACAGTGTTTTTGATTGACCGAAAGGACTTAGACACACAGACAAAACTGGCTTTTCAATCTTATGCCGAAAACGATACAATTGATGTAGACGATACGGATTATGTTGATACATTAATAAAACGAATGATGGATGACAGCCGTCAGATGATTGTAACAACAAGACAAAAAATGCAAATTATGGTCAGTAAGCGGCTAAAAGAGGGAACTAGACAATACGAAAAAATAAAAGGTTTGAAACTAGCGTTTGTGGTAGACGAATGTCATAGGGCAGTGACTCCACAGACAAAACGGGATTTAGAGCGTTTCTTTTCTAATTCGTTATGGTATGGATTTACAGGGACGCCTATTTTTGAAGAAAATAAATACGAGCAGAAAGGTGATTTACCACAAACGACAGATCAGTTGTATGGAAATAATGGAAAACCATTACATAGCTATACCATTAAAGAGGCAATCCATGACGAGGCGGTACTTGGTTTTATGGTTGAAAATCTTGGACCCAAAGGAATATCGCCAGAGCAAGAGGAGTGTCTATATCATACGGACACACATATGCGCAGTGTTCTGAATGTTATTTTGAATCAATCTTATGCTAAGTTTGCAATGCAGAGAGGACGTGGAAAGACTTATGAGGCACTTTTAACAGTCAAGTCCATCGCCATTGCACAGAAATATTATGACCTTCTTAAAAAGATAAAAAATAATGAGGATTCGTTAAAAATTAACGAGAATATCCGCAAGGCACTCCCTGATTTTCCGAAATTTGCCATAACTTATTCTATTTCTGAGAATGAGGAAGCTTCTCAAGTGAATCAAGAAAAGATGAAAGTAGCCCTGGACGATTATAACCAGATGTTTGATACTCATTTTGGTATAGAAGAAATCAATGCGTATAACAGTAACCTAAATGATCGCCTTGCGCGCAAGGATAAAAAATATTTTAAGAGAGAACAGCAGCTTGATTTTGTTATCGTGGTGGACAGGCTTCTTACGGGATTTGATGCACCTTGCCTTTCAACCCTCTTTATTGATAGACAGCCAATGGCTCCACAAAATATTATTCAGGCATTTTCTCGCACGAACAGGCTGTTTGATGAGGGGAAACAGTATGGACAGATTGTGACATTCCAAGCACATGATCATTTCAAAAAAGCGATTAATGATGCGCTTATGCTTTACTCTCGCGGAGGGGACGGAAATCCAATTGCAGAGGATTGGGACAATGTTAAAGAGTCGTTTGTAAATTCCCTCAAGGAGATACGAAATCTAGCGCAGACACCGAAGGAAATTGTGGCACTTTCTCGAAAGCAGAAAAAAGCGTTTATACAACTGTTTCGTTCATTAGACCACGATTTTGCCCACCTAAAATCATTTTCCACATATAATGACAGCGTACTTGATGCGTGGGGATTTAGCGAATTAGAATATGAAGATTTTGCCGCAATGTATAAAAATGTTGTGGAAGAATTAAAAGAGCCAGGAGAGGACACAGATCTTATGGACGAGCCTGTTCATGATGATTATGAACTTGTGGCATACAGCAAATTGCGTATTGATTTTGAATATATTGTAGAACTGCTACAGGGATTTGTTGCGTCTTTGGATCCGTCTTTGGAGGACTACGACGAGGCATCTTTTGAGGCAAAGATAAGAACGCTTCGGGAGATTATAGCTGAGTTTTCAAGTGATAATCCGAAACTTAGTGTGCTTCTAACACAAGTTGTTGATGAAATAGAAGCAGATAGGAAAAAGTATGCAGGCAAAGACATAGCAGTAATTATCAATCAAATGCGTTATACAGCGATTGACAAAGAAGTAGAAAAGTTTGCTAAGAAGTGGTATTTTGATGTGGATGACGTCAAATATGAAGCATATAATTATAGAGATGGTGAGCTTGCCAATGCAAATAAACTGAAGGATAGTGCCAATTACGCAGCTTATAGAGAAGCAGTGCCAGATGCTTTACCAAAGTTCAAATTTAGAAAAGAAATGATTGATGAATTTAAAGAAATGCTAATGCCAGAAATTGGTCCATTGATTGACTAACCGTCGTAAGTATAAAAGAAAAAGCAAGTATCTTTCTATCCATTTTGATAAATGATTTCATACTTTACTAACAGTTGAATCGATTAGGGAAGGTTTGTCTTTTCTACCGCGCCGCTTTAGCGGCTTGTTTCTTCTGTATGAGTCTGTGCAGAAAAAAATTAGGGAAGACGAATCTTCCCTAATTTTTTTAGATAAATGAATTGTAATCAGAAACAGGTGGTATATTGTAAGATGCTTTGGAAGTATATCCACTGGCAGCATTTGCGTTGGTGTTCATATAATAGTCTACCCGCGATGCATTGCTGGCAACATAAGAACCATAACTCTTAAAAAAGTCATGTACTTTGGACATATCTGCTTTTTTGAAAGTGTCTTCGTCGAGCGATAATCTACCCTTTTTATCTACGCTGAAACCAAATTCTTTTAGTGCCTTCGTGCTGTTTGCCGTTCTTTCTCTAATATAAGATAAATTTGACAGTACACCAGAATTAGAGCTGGACTCAGCTTTATCAAACATAGTATTGTAGTTGCTCACAAAGCTTTTTGCTGTGGAAAGGATTTTCTTAATATCATATTCGTCGGTTTCTTGGCCGTCCGCATCCTTTATTTTTGCGTATAATTCGTTGGAAGCAAGCGCTTCGCCATCCTTTTTAAGTGCCGCAGCACCTGTATTGGTTGGCTTCTTGGTGTCTGTGTTTGTAGTGTTATTGGTTGAACCTGTTGTAGTGTTCGTGCTGGTGCTGCCGCCTGCAAATTTAATGCGGGAAGCAATGGTAGAACCATAACTTTGGATGTTGTCTGTCGAGAACAACTTCTGCACTTTCGAGAGGTCAGCACCTTTCAATTTGGTCTCGTCAAGCTGAAGGGTTCCATCATTCTTCAGCATAACGCCAATTTCGCCAAGCTCTTTCTCAAATTTTGAGGTGGTGCTCATCATGTTTGCCACATACGCAGTCTTGTTTGTCAGTGTAGAACTTTTTGATGCGGTCACAACACTGTTGTAGTTGTTTACATAGGATTTCATTGCGGAAACAACCTTCTCCGCTGCTGTCGAACCATTTTCTGTATCCTCAAAAGTCTTTTCACTTTGTAGTGTGGAAACAGAAGATTTTAGGCTGTTAATTCCAGAAGTCAAATCGGAATTTGCCTTTTCTGTCTCCTTAGAAACAGTAGGATACATTTTCTCCCGAAGTAGCGTATCAATAATATTGTTCGAGCCACGTTTCCTATTTGTAGACGTCGTTGAACCTGAATTTTCCTCTAAAGAACTATAGTAGGATTTGAGTAGTTTTTTATATGTACCGTTCTTTATCGCGTTTCGTTCAGAGAACAGACTGTACAGGTTGGTCGAACTGTTGTTGGAACCATATATCGAACTGTTGTTCCAAAAGTTCATAAATGCCATACTCATCACTCCTTCACTCAATAAAATAAAGTTTTTCTGTTATTCTTATTCTATACTTATCTTATTCAAAAATCAATGGATTTTCCATATTTTATCAAACTTATAATAATAGTTAGTTACTTTTCACACCCGCGCCAAAGTAGTGGGAATCATGCGCCAAAATGCTTGCCTTTTAGCATTTTGTGTGCAAAATCTGTTATAATTCACACCTCAATAACTTATAACATGATAAAAACTGGCGTGGGTGTGAATTGTAACAATAGTTATTCTTTTTTATACGAACATGATGTAGTTGTTACACGACTGAATGTTTGTAACAAGAAGTCAAAGGCTGAATTGCTACAAAACCTTTCTATATTTGGATCTTCAAGAAAAACTGACGTTGTTATCCGATATAATAATTTCACCTGATTCTAGCAGAGCATTAATTGTATTTAAAGCTTTTATTACACTTGCGTTTACATCTTTTTCACTGATGGCCACACACAACATCACATCTTCCATAATGGCGTGAGCTAATCCAGTACTAAGATTGCTGAGAACTTTTTTTCGTGTTTCCTGTTGCAGTACATAGATGCAGATTGCTAAATCCTTGTTATCTAACTCTCGTAATATTCGCTGTATACACCGATTGTGCAGACTGCTGACCCTATTTTCCAAATTTTGAATGGATTTACAGACGTCGGAATCTTGAAAAGTAGGGTGAATAGAAAACGGCTTTTCTATATCTTCCTGTTGGTGAAGAATTTCCATTTGCGCGCAGTATTCCTGATGCAGTTTGGCAGGCATCAGACTCATTAGAATACTTTCAAGTACCCTGAGATTGTCCCCATTTTGTATTCCGAGCATTCCTCTTAGATACATATAATCAACCATGGCATCTGCGTTGTTTGGCGCTTTTGTCCAGTAAATATTTGTCCCAATCTCAGCGATAATCTCTGGGAAAGTGCCGTCCACAACCAGAAGAATAAGTTGTCTCAAAAAATCTGATGTCTCTGTTTTTGCTATATCTTCTAGAACGAGCAGTCCCTCTTTTCGTGCAAGGTCGGCGAGTTTCATAAGATTTTTTGCTGCATTGATAACTTTGTTTTGTTGTTCTTTGATTCCTAAGTCAGCATTCTTTAATTTTGTTATGGCGTCAAGTCGTACAGCATCTAAAAGCATATTTTGTGTATTTTCCATTTTAATCCCCCATGCCGCCTTTTGGCGGCTCAAATAGATTGTGTGAAACTTAATCGTTCTTAGGTAGTGTCTTTTGCTGCCTTAGAACGATTTTTCACACTGTTTTGCCTCCTGTGTATGGCGTATTAATTTTTTTAATCATAACATAATAACCTTGTTATCTCAACAAAAACTATAGAAAAGCAAGTATTCGTAAAAAACTCTTTATTTCGATTTTTTTTGTTAATAAAATGGAATGATACCAGGGTCAAAAGGTCAAGAAATCCAATGCAAGCTTGCTTGCAAGAGGATTTTTGAACTTGGGACCCGCAAAAACACCGAAAAGTAGCCATTTTTCACAGAAAAATGAGCGAATTTGAGGTGTTTTTGCGGGAGCATGAAATGCGGAGCAATCCGTAGTATCATAGGGGGCAAAATACCTTTTGCCCCCAACATCATGGAATTAGCTTTGACAGAGTATAGAGGTGTATGGTGTGAGTATGAAAAATAACAGAATAGTAACTAATGTCTGATTGTTTTAGTAACTGGCAGAGTTGTCTTTTTTGGATTTATAGTATAATACTTGAGAGTAAAAAGTTTTTTGTAAAAAAATAACCCTTCAGGATGAATTTATG
>CAJUAE010000137.1 GCA_910583965.1 uncultured Lachnospiraceae bacterium | reverse complement strand
ATATAACAAAAAAACTCAAAAAATGTATGTCTTTTTCATTCATGCGTTTAATCTGTTTAAATTAATAATACTAAGATATATCTACTTATGAATGTGCAAGAAAATAAAGAAAAATATGTAAATATTTTGGATAAAGTATTATACTAGATGTATGGACATTATGTCTGGAATTTCGCGCCGCATTGGATCGGGAACGATTATTGATAGTCTATAGGTGGGAGGTATATATGGACAAAGTATTAATTGTAGGTATGAATCTTGTGACAGAGCAAAAGAAACAGAATTTTGACCTTGCTATGGATGAGATGGTCAGTTTGGTAGAGGCATGTAATATGGAACCAGTGGGGCGTGTGGAGCAAAATATGGAAAGTGCCAACACTGCTACTTATATTGGCGCCGGCAAGGTGCAAGAAGTGCGTGAGTTGGTGAAAGCTCTTGAGGCAGACATAGTGGTGTTTGACAATGGATTATCCCCCATTCAACTTCGAAATCTTAGCAGGGAATTAGATTGTGCTGTGATGGATAGAACAACTTTGATTTTGGAAATCTTTTCTGCACGAGCAAAAACAAGAGAAGCAAAATTGCAAGTTGAGGTGGCAAGGCTACAATATATGTTGCCAAGGTTGGTAGGTCTTCATGATGCCTTATCAAGACAAGGTGGTGCCAGCGGTGCTATGAGCAATAAAGGAGCTGGTGAGAAGAAGTTGGAGTTGGACAGACGAAAATTGGAGCAGCGTCTCACGACAATGCGCCGAGAACTGGAGAATATTGCAGAGGAACGAAAGACACAACGCAAAAAAAGAGCAGAATCAGGAATACCAAGAGTGGCTCTAGTAGGATATACAAATGCTGGAAAATCAACTATCATGAATGCCATGCTAGCTGCATATGTTGAGGATGAGGAAAAGAAAGTCTATGAGGAAGATATGCTCTTTGCAACGCTTGACACAACAGTCAGAAGAATTGCGCCGACTAATAAGAATGCTTTCCTATTATCAGATACAGTTGGTTTTATCTCAAATTTGCCACATAATTTGGTGAAAGCATTTCGCTCAACATTAGAAGAAGTTCGGGAGGCAGATTTGCTTGTGCAAGTGATTGATTATTCAGATGAAAATTACATGGAGCATATCCGAGTGACAGAAGATACTTTAAAAGAACTTGGCGCAGAAAAAATTCCCATGATTTATGCGTACAATAAAGCAGATTTGTGCGGAATGGGGGAGTTTGCAACAGTACAAGGTAATGATAAACTGTGTTTGTCTGCGAAGTCGCGCAATGGGATAGAGACATTGATTACACTTATTACAGGAAAGCTGTCAGCAGGTTATCTGGATTGTTCTTTTATCATTCCATATGAGCGGGGAGACTTGGTGTCTTACTTTAATGACAATGCTGTAGTGCATTGCACAGAATATCGTGAAGATGGTGTGTATATACAAACCAATGTAAGTCGCGTTGACGCAGCGCGGTATGAACAGTTTTTGGTGAATCAATAAAAAAGAAAAATTCACTTTGGCGAATGTTCACAATTTATTTATATTTTTAACATAATAATATGTTAATATAAATAATAAGTTATGGATAAAGGCATTTTCCGGAGGGAAAAATATGGAAAAAGATAAGAAAAATACGAATCAAAAAGTCAAAATGCACAAAATTATGTTTGCTGTTGGAGTAGGAGGTGTCATAGGACTTAATATTGTGTCGTGGAAAAGCGTGGCATTCAGTGATTGGTATATCAAAAATATTTTTCCTGTCTGGTTGAATACTTATGCGCGTCTCACAAGCAAAATACCATTTAGTATTGGTGAAATCATGCTAATTCTGGCTGTGGTAATTACCTTGTTTGGGATTGGATTTGGAATACTAAATCTGAGTTATAAACGAAAATTTCAGAAGGCAGTTAGCAGTTTTGGAAAATTTTATGCTTGGACAGTTTTGAGTGTATGTTATGTGATGACTTTTAATTGTTTTATCCTGTATCATAGTTCCAGCTTTGCTGAAAAATATCTGTTAGAGGATATTGCCTCAGATATGATGATTGTCAGCAACTCTGACTATGCTGTGACACAGACAGTAAAAGAGAGAACATATACAAAGAGAGAGTTGGCGATTTTAAGGGACTATATTGTGGAGAAATGCAATGAGCTGGAAAAGCAAATTGCTCATGATGATAGTGGAGATGCTTTTTATGATGGTAATTTGGTTGAGGCTTCACGGCAGGCAATGATGAAGCTTGGAGAAGAATATGAGCAGTTGGATGGATTTTATGTCACACCGAAGTATTTAAGCTTTTCTGAATTTTTTAGCCAACAGTACATAATGGGATATTACTTTCCATTCTCTATGGAAGCAAACATTAACGCAGTAATGTATATCACAAATGTAGCTCCGACAATCTGTCATGAGCTTGCACATACAAAAGGTTTTATCTATGAAGATGATGCAAATATGATTGGTTTTCTGGCATGTATCCATTCGGATGATCCGTTTTTACAGTATTGTGGATATCTCAGTGTACTCAGTTATGTCAATGATGATTTTTATGAGTCGATTGGAAAGAATCAGAATACTTATAGAAGACATGTGAGAATCAGTGATGGAGTGGCAGATGATAATATTTTTCTGACAAGAGAAAAATGGCAAACCGTAGAGAAAAAGGCGGTTGTAAAGACTTCTACAGTAAAAAAAGTTTCCAGTACATTGATGGATGTGACATTGAAGTTAAATGGTGTAGAGGAGGGCGTGCTTCAATATAATAATGTTGTAGGCTTGCTTTTGACATACTATGATGGAGAATTATATTAAGGAACTGTTAGTAAGGTACGTATGACAAGTTGCTTCTTAACAGCTCCTAAAACCAGCGCTCCTTTTATGAGCGCTGGTATAGTGGAGGATAATTATGGGAGATATTATTTCATATGTTTATGAATTTGGCGGTTTTACTTTTACAGAAAAACCTTTTTGTGAGATTGATGGGCTTGTATTTTCTCATCTTTCTTATTTTATTTTTGATGGACTTGTTCCAAAAATTGACGAGAATATGCCAGCTATTACACTGTGCGATGTGGCACAGCGAATGGACTGGCATAATTTTATATCTGTCAAGTGGGAGCTGGAAAAGAATCGAGAGCTTTTTTATAAAGTGGCATTTTCGCGTAGATATCGAAATACAAAGGCAAATTTTCTCGTGCAAGAGATGGATGCGGATGAAGGTGTACAATTTTGCGCAGTAACTTTTTTATTGGGGAATGGTGATACATTTTTGTCGTTTCGAGGAACGGATGATGCACTGATTGGTTGGAAAGAAGATTTTTATATGGCTTATCGCACGCCAGTAGGTGCACAGTTAAGGAGTACAGAGTATGTGCATCAAGTCGCAAAGCTTCTGGCAAGAAAAAGAAATCTTAGGTTTTATCTGGGGGGACATTCCAAAGGTGGCAATCTGGCAGTGTACGCAGCGATGACTTGTGAGGAAAACGTCAAACACAGAATTGGTAAAATATATAATATGGATGGGCCAGGATTTCGTCCTGATTTTATACAGACGTTAGACTATGCTGGTGTCAAAGATAAGATTTTAAAGATTGTTCCAGATGAATCTTTTGTGGGAATGTTAATGGAACAGAAAGATGACTATGAATTAATTAAGAGTACAGAAATTGGTGTGCAACAGCATATTTGTTTTTCTTGGTGTGTTGAGGGAGACCATTTTGAACGATCGGAAGTTTCACAACCAAAACGAAAAGAACTTTATGATCGTATCAATAACTGGATTTTTGCGTTAGGAGTAGAGCAAGTTGGCGATTTTATAGAAAACCTTTTTAAATTGATAGAAATTACGGAAGCAAAGACGTTGACAGACCTGAAAAATGTAAAAGGTGGAGAGTTTGCAAAAAAACTGCATACAATTATGCAGGAGTATTCATCGATGAATGAGGAAACAAAACATGTATTCTGGGAGATTGGCGGATTTATGATAGAAGTTCTTGCAAAAGATCAACAAGAGCGAATTGGACGATGGAAAACATTTGATAAAATTCGACAACGAATCGAACATTAAGAAATGCATGTAACTGTTTTCATAAAAATGAAATATATTGCTTCTTACACTTGAATCATACTTTCAAAGAATACACATGCATTGTACGTTCTTGATCTATGAAAAGTAACAAAAATACACTATAAAAGTCTACAAAATATAGTTGACTTATTAGCAAAAAGGATTTACAATGCATATTGTAAGCACTTACAAAAAAAGTTGCGCTGTACAGAACTGTCCAAACACAACAGAAGCTGGGATTGTTTTTGATGATTCTGATAAGTTTGAATATGAACCGCCAAAAACATATCCAGGTAAACTTTGCAAATTTCTCTATACAAGATACGTATATTTTCATGGTGCGATAGACAAAGGACTTGTAATTTTGCCAGTGGAATTGATTGATGACAATGGAGTTTATTTAAAAAGTATGTTGTTCAATTTGCAAAATGCTGGAAGCTAGAGGAAGATTTCCTTACATGGCTTAACGATATCTGTGTCTTTACTTCAACGTTAGTTGACCGCATTGTTACGGGACATCCGAGAGGAGATGTGGAGGCACTTTGGGAAGAATTTGGTTATAGAGACAATATCATGGTGACTGCTGAACCGTTTGGCTTGTGGGTGATTGAGAGTGAGAAAGATATCAGCGAGGAATTTCCGCTGTCAGTTGTTGGCTGCCCTGTGATTTTTACAGACAATCAGAAACCTTATAAACAGAGAAAAGTTCGCATTTTAAACGGCGCACATACCTCTTTTGCTCTCGCTTCTTATCTGTCTGGAAATGACTATATGAAGGAATCCATGGAGGATGCAATCATTGATAACTTTATGCATAAGATTATCTATGACGAGGTGATTCCGACGCTGGATTTGCCAAAACAAGATTTGTATGACTTTCAGAGCAATATGGTAGCAGAGAATTAACACAAAGATGATTTGCCAAAACAAGATTTGTATGACTTTGCAGAGGCGGTGGATGAGAGATTTAGAAATCCATACATAAAACATGCATTGCTCTCTATTTCATTAAATTCAGTGTCTAAGTGGCGAGCAAGATGTATGCCCTCTCTGCTTGGTTATGTGGAGAGAAAAGGAGAACTTCCAAAATATCTGACATTTTCTTCTATCACTGCTTTGATGGCGTTTTATACTGGAAATGAGATTCGTGAGAAGGCGCTGATTGGCGATAGAGATGGACAGGAATGTAGCATTATGGATGAAATGGCAGTATTGGAATTTTTTGCTACAAACAGTGAAAAGACTTGCACAGATTTTGTACAGGCATATTTGAGCAATGTGGATTTCCATAGTCAAGATTTGACACAGATTTTGGGACTTGTTGAAGCAGTGACCACCTATCTGGAAGGCATTAGGACACTTGGCATGAGAAAGGCACTTGAGAAGAATTTTTACTATTTTGACATAAAGGATTGAAAGTGGCACATTTTATAAAAATTAATGAAAATGACAATGTAGCTGTGGCGCTGGAAGTGCTTCCAGCAAATATTACAATTTATGTGGACGACACAGAAGTGACAACAACCATGGAAATTCCGGTGGGGCATAAATTTGCACTTGTGGATATGGCAGAGGGTGAATCGGTGGTTAAATATGGCTTTTGCATTGGAAATGCAACTTCTGCTGTGAAAAAAGGCGACGGGATTCATATACATAATTTAAAGACGAGATTGGGCGATTTGCTAGATTACATTTATGGGCCTGATTTTGTCGAGGAAAAAGTTTGCGAGTAACTCAAAACTTGCAAACAAAAAGAATAATTGGATTGATTTTAGTGCTGGGGTTGTCGCGGAAGGAGAAAATCTGAACATGACAGGGCAGCGTTTGTTGACGAAGTTGTAGCGGTGGCTTCTGGGAAAGAAGTCAAAAGTAAACTTGCGGGATTCCATGATATGGCAATCTTTAAGCAGGGTGTAACACTGTAAATATTGTATTCTTAAAGGTTTTGATTAAGATACCTTTGGGAGTACATAAAATAAATGGAGGAATGATAATCATGGCAAAAAAAGTAGTAACAATGGGCGAGATTATGTTGAGACTTTCTACACCCAACAATGAGAAGTTTATTCAGGCAGATACGTTTGACATCAACTATGGCGGCGGCGAAGCGAATGTGGCTGTATCGTTGGCGAACTATGGACATGATGCAAGCTTTGTGACAGCAGTTCCTGATAATGAGTTGGGAGAGTGTGCAATTGCTGCACTGAGAAAGTATGGCGTAGGAACGCAGAACATCGCAAAGTGTGGGGAGCGTCTGGGAATTTATTATCTAGAGTCCGGCTCTGCAATGAGACCTTCCAAGGTTGTGTATGACAGAGCGCACTCATCTATCTCTACTGCGACGACGGCTGACTTTGACTTTGACAAAATTTTTGAAGGTGTTGATTGGTTCCATTTTACAGGGATTACACCGGCAGTATCCGACGCGGCAGCAGTACTCACAGAAGATGCGCTGAAGGCAGCTAAGAAACATGGTGTGAAGGTTTCTGTAGATTTGAATTTCAGAAAGAAATTGTGGTCTTCAGAGAAAGCGCAGAAGATTATGAAAAAATTAATGCAGTATGTTGATGTCTGCATTGGAAATGAGGAGGATGCGGAACTTGTATTGGGATATAAGCCAGGAAATACAGATGTGACAAGCGGAGACCTTGAACTTGCAGGTTATAAGTCTATTTTTGAGCAGATGGTAGCAGATTACAACTTTGAATATTGCATCTCCTCTCTTAGAGTAAGTCATTCTGCATCTGACAACGGTTGGTCTGCATGTATTTACTCTAGAGATACAAAGGAGTTTTATCATTCAAAGGAATATAGTATTCATCCAATTATAGACCGTGTTGGCGGTGGTGATTCCTTTGCGGGTGGTGTGATTTGTGGCTTGCTAGATGGTAAGGATTTCAAGGCTGCATTGGAATTTGGCGTGGCAGCATCTGCATTGAAGCACACAATTCCGGGAGATTTTAACTTAGTATCAAGAAAAGAAGTAGAAACACTTGCAGGTGGCGATGCTTCAGGACGTGTGCAGCGTTAGATATCAAGATGTTGATCGCATTCTTACTATGGCGTGCGAATCGATTTTGCTAAAATACAATGATTTGCACGCTTGCAATAAAGCAATGTTATTTTTGAAAATAAGGCTACCGCAATCCCACTGGCTTTAGACGGTGGGTTAAGGTAGCCAAAAGTAGCGGTTTGTGCTATACTTTCGCTATGGGGATATGGAAATCAAAAAACAGACACAAATATTTATTACAATACCATATTATCTTTGTATGCAAATACAGAAAAAAACTACTGACAGCAAAGCAGATGTCAGATGACATAAAACAGTTCTCTTATGAGATATGCCAAAAGCATAAGGTGATTATCAGATATATGGAAAAAGCGTTAAAACGCTTTGAT
>CAJUAE010000136.1 GCA_910583965.1 uncultured Lachnospiraceae bacterium | reverse complement strand
TAGTATAGCACAACTTGGTATATTTTGTAAGTAGTTATTTATTAACAGTTCCTAAAGTATTTGGAAACAGATTGATCTGAAAAGAGGAAATGTATATGAGATATGTACTGATTGGATGTGGACGAATATCACCTAACCACATTGTAGCAGCTAAGAACAATGGACTTGAGATTGTAGCGATTTGTGATATAAATCCATCTTGTATGGCAGATAAAATGCTCAAATTTAAATTAGACAGTACTGTGAACCAGTATACAGATTACAAAGAAATGATAAAGATAGAAAAACCAGAACTTGTAGCAATCTGTACAGAAAGTGGAAAACATGCAGAAATTGCATTGTTTTGTATTGCACATGGGTGTAACTGCATTATCGAAAAGCCAATTGCTTTGTCAATAGCAGATGCAGACGCAATTATTGCGGCATCTATCAAATACCATGTGAAGGTTTGTGCCTGTCATCAGAACCGATTTAATAAATCAGTGCAGATTATAAGAGAAGCGATTGATATGAATCGTTTTGGCAGGCTGTTTTATGGAACAGCTCATATTAGATGGTGTAGAGATCGTGAATATTATGACAGGGCGCCTTGGAGAGGTACATGGGACCAGGATGGCGGAGCTTTGATGAATCAGTGTATACATAATATTGACCTTCTGCGCTGGATGATGGGCGGAGAGATTGAGGAAGTCGTAGGAATGACAGACAGGCTTAATCATAATTATATAGAAGCTGAAGATTTTGGAATTGCTTTAATAAAGTTTAAAAATGGAAGTTATGGGATTATAGAGGGAACGACAGATATCTATCCTAAAAATTTGGAAGAAACATTGTACATATTTGGAGAAAAAGGAACGATTAAAGCAGGCGGACAGTCTGTTAATGTGATAGAGGAATGGAGATTTTCGGATATGCTGGATGTTCCAGACGAAGTAAAAGCGAGATTTCATGAAAATCCGCCCAATGTATATGGTTATGGACATACACCCTTATATGCGGACGTCATCAATGCTATTAGACAGGATAGACAGCCTTATGTGACTGCAATGGATGGGAAAAAGGCATTGGAGCTTGTACTGGCAATCTATCAATCAGCGGCAAAGGGAGTCTGTGTAAAACTTCCGCTTAAGGAGTGCTCGACAATGGATTTTAAAGGAAGGTTTTCGTAAAATGGAGAGAATAGAAAAAAGGGATATTGTAGATTATGAAAAAAATTATTCAAATGCTGTATGTGGATTTGAAAAATATAAGGTTTTTTATAGAAAACGTAAAATAGTAGAAATTATTGAACAATATAGTCCACAATCAATTTTAGAAATTGGTTGTGGTATGGAACCTTTATTCTGCTATGTAAAGGGAGACCAGAAATTTACGATTGTTGAGCCAGCAGAAAAATTTTGTGAAAATGCCAAACAATTAGGTGTAGAAAATAAGAACGTAACTTGCATCAAAGGTTTTTTTGAAGAAGAGGCGGATAGACTGTGTGAAACATCATTTGATATGGTTATTTGCAGCAGTTTGCTGCATGAAGTCAAACAGCCTGAAAAACTATTGAATGCAATTAAGAAAGTTTGCAATAGTAAAACTGTGATACATATTAATGTTCCAAATATGTTTTCAATACATAGGCTTCTTGGTGTTGAAATGGGAATGATATCAGATGTTTTTGAAGCATCTGATTGTAACAGACAATTTCAGCAGAATACGAACTTTGATATTGTTAAACTGAAAACGATGATGGAAACTAATGGATTGAAAGTAATAGAAGAAGGTTCTTTTTTTATAAAACCCTTTTCACATAAACAGATGGAAGATATGATTGAAAAACATATTATAGATGAAACTGTTTTAGATGGCTTATATAAACTTACAGAGTATATGCCACAGTTTGGCAGTGAAATATATGTGAACTGTAAAATAAAATAATAAAGAGAAATCATTAAGAGGAAGTATGGGAGTATCAGATAAGAAGAAATATAATCAATTTTGCAAAAGTGTATATGTGCCAATATATTCAAAGTCATGGTGGATGGATGCGGTATGCCTGCCAGAAAACTGGAATGTGTGGTTATATGAAAAAGAAGGAGATATCTGTGCTGCTATGCCTTATTATAAGGAACAAAGGGGAAAATACAGATATATCACAAAAGCACCATTGACACAAAATAATGGCATTATATTTAAAATAGATAATAGTGCAAAACCTGAAACAATAGCAAAATTTCAGGAGCATGTAATAGATGCAGCAAATATTTTTATTGAATCATTAATGCTCGATGTGTATGAGCAGCAGTTTCATTATAGTTTTGAGAACTGGCTGCCCTTTCTATGGAATAAATATACGGCACTGACAAGATATACATATGTAATAGAGGATACATCTAATATTGAAACTATATGGAATGGAATGACCTCTAATTATAGACAGAATATCAGGAAAGCAACAAAAGCAGCTAAGGTGTATGAAGAAAATGATGCAGATGAGTTTTGGAATCTGCATAAAAAGGTTTTTGAAAAACAAGGTATGGAATGCCCTTTTTCTTACGATTTGTGGATTCGTTTATATGATGCCTGCTTACAGAATCAATGTGGCAAAATATTGTATGCAAAAGATAAGCAAAACCAAATTTTAAGCATTCTTTTTTTGGTTTGGGATGAGCAGTCTGTATATCATTTGTTGGGTGGAAGTATGCCAGAGTACCAACATTTGCAAACTTATAATATGTTGACGTGGGAAGGAATAAAATTTGCATCGCAAATGGGATTGAAATATGATTTTGAAGGTTCTGTAATTAAAAAAATATCAAAGTCAATGAGGCAGTTTGGAGGAAAACCAATGCCATATTTCAGAATAAGAAAGGTATTTAACCCAGAAATTATACGAAGTGAAGCTGAAAAACAAATTATGATAATGGAATTGGATAACAGTCGTAACACGGAGGCCAAAGATGGAATTTCGAGACTTAAAACAACAGTATCAACTTCATAAAACAGAAATAGATAATGCAATACAAAATGTACTTACAAAAGTCAATTTCATACAAGGAAAGCAGGTGTCATTGTTAGAAGAAGTACTTGCACAATATGTAGGAGTAAAACATTGTATCACTTGTGCTAATGGAACAGATGCTTTGCAGCTTGCCCTTATGGCTTGGAAGATTGGAGCAGGAGATGCAGTTTTTGTACCAGATTTCACTTTTTTTTCAAGTGGAGAGGTAGTGCCGTTGGTAGGTGCAACGCCTGTATTTGTGGATATAGACAAAGACACTTATAATATTAGCCCCAAAAGTCTTGAAATAGCAATTGAATATGTCTTGAAAAATACCAATTTAAATCCAAAAGTGATTATTGCAGTAGACTTATTTGGACAACCTGCTGATTTTGATAAGATTATGCAGATAGCAGAGAAATATAATTTATTTATTTTGGAGGATGCAGCACAGGGATTTGGAGGAAAAATTGGAAAAAAAAAGGCATGCAGTTTTGGGGATATTGCGACAACTTCTTTTTTTCCAGCTAAACCTTTGGGATGTTATGGAGATGGCGGTGCGGTATTCACGAATAATGATGCGTGGGCGGATTTAATTCGTTCATATAGAGTCCATGGAAAAGGAATGGACAAGTATGACAATGTACGAATTGGAATGAATTCACGATTGGATACTATACAGGCAGCAGTTTTATTAGAGAAAATAAAGTTTTTTAATGAGGAAATTGAAAAGTGTAATCAGATAGCAGAAGAATATACAAGGTTTCTGAAGGATATTGTTAAGACGCCAATTGTAAGAGATGGAATGTATTCAAGTTGGGCGCAATATACTATTTGCTTTCACAATAGCAAAGAACGCGAACAAGCAATGAAGTTTTTCAAAGAAAATAGTATTCCAACAGCGGTCTATTATAGGAAACCAATGCATATGCAACAAGCTTTTAAAGGGTATAAATTTACCAAATTAGAATATGGAGATACACAAATGGTTTGTGACAGTTGTATGTCTATACCTATGCATGCATACTTAGAATTCAGTGATGTTGAAAAGATAATAAAAGCTGTAGTTAGGAGCAAACAATGAACCGTCTATGCATTTACATGACCTATAACAAAGAAAACAAAATAGAAGAATATATAGGCTATATGCTAAAAGCACTCCGTGGATATACCACTACTCTTTATGTGGTATGTAACTTCCCTGTGATATTGAGTGGACTAGAGTATATCGAACCATATATAGATAAAATATTTTATAGAGAGAATAGGGGACTAGATGCAGGAGCGTATAAAGATATGCTTTGTAATTTCATTGGTTGGGATACAGTGTATCAGTATGATGAATTAATCCTGATGAATGATTCTTTTTTTGGTCCATTTTATGATTTTGGCAACTACTTTGACTTGATGGAGAATATAGCCCGTGATTTTTGGGGAATGACAAGACATTTTCCTGGTGAGTATGCACCTGTTGGTAAATATCCATCACATATTCAAAGTTATTTTCTTATCTTTTGTAGTCGGGTTTTAAAAAGCAACCAATTTAGAAGATTTTGGGAGGAACTTGTATATCCCAAAACATATCCAGAAGCCATTTTAAATTATGAGCTTAAAATCAATGAGGTTCTGAAAAACAGTGGCTATGTACCAAAGGCTCTTACGGATGTATGGGGAATGGTATTTGAAGGAAATGAAAATCCATATCTTGATTATTCGCTGGAATTAATTCGAGATAAGAAATTTCCCATATTGAAGAAAAAAAGTGTGCTTATAACAAATAAAGGATTTGCAAATGCCTTGGAAGCGGTCATATTTATTGAAGATAACAAGTTGTACCCTACAGACTGGATATGGAACATAATAGACAGCCAGTTTTATATGGAAGGATATCCTTCTGGAACAGTAAACTGTCTTGAGTGTTTTGTAAGAAAATATCGTAAAGTTTATATTTATGGTGCAGGTTTATGTGGAAAAAATTTGCTACTGTATTTTGAGCAGAAAGGATGGGAACAGAAGGGATTCCTTGTTTCAAATCAGACGGGACAAGATATGGAATGTATTTTATTTGATGATATTTGTATTGACGATGGAACAGGAATTATTATTTCAGTGATGCATTTAGAGGTTTCAGAGAAAATAGTAAAATATATAGGAAACAGATGTAAAAAAGAGCAATTGTTCATGATTTGCAGATGCGCAGGTATAAGAGAATTTTGAATTATGATGGCATTGTATAGGAAATATTAAAAGAACTTTCAAACGACCGATTGGGAGTGCGACAATAGTGGATAAGGATATAAATATGAAGCGTCTATGCATTTACGTGACTTACAATAAGGAAAACGAAATAAAAGAATATATGGGTTATATGCTGAAAGCACTTCGTGGCTACACAACCACGTTGTATGTGGTATGTAATTATCTTAAGATATCAGATGGTTCGGAGCGTATTGTGCCATATGCAGATGATATCTTTTACAGGGAGAATAAAGGACTGGATGCGGGAGCGTATAAGGACATGCTTTGTAACATTATCGGATGGGATGCGGTTTATCAATATGATGAACTGATATTAATGAATGATTCTTTTTTAGGCCCGTTCTATGATTTCGGCAGATATTTTACGTCAATGAAAGATATTGCCTGCGATTTTTGGGGATGGACAAGAAATTTTGGCGGCGAGTATGCTGAGTCGTTCATCGGGAAGTATGAATCACATATCCAGAGTTATTATCTCTTGTTTCGTAGCAGGGCTTTTAAAAGCAGTCAATTTAGAAACTTTTGGGAAGATCTTTTATATCCCGAAACCTATGATGAAGCAATTTTTTATTTTGAGCATGGAATAAACAATCTATTAAAGAGGGAAGGGTTTATTCCAATGGCTGTGACAGATGTATGGGGAATGGTATTTGAATATAATGAAAATCCATATCGCTTATATTCTTTGGAGTTAATCAGGGACAAAGGATTTCCTATATTAAAGAAAAAGAGTATCCAGATAACCAATGCAGGATTTGATAATGCAATAAAGGCAGTTGAATATATAGAAATGAACAACTTATATCCTGCAAATTTGATATGGGATTTAGTAGACAGTCAGTTTTATATAGAAAACTATGCGCCTGCTGGGGTAAACTGTCTTGCGTTTTTTTATGGCAAGTTTAAAAAGATATACATATATGGAGCGGGAGTTTGTGGTAAAAATCTGAAAGTGTATTTTGAACACAAGCATTGGCAGCATAAAGGGTTCATTGTTACCAATAAATCTGCACAAGATACGGAATGCATTCATTTTGATGATATTCAAATCGATGATGAAACAGGAATTATCATTTCGGTGATACGTCAGAAAGTATCAGAAGAAATTGTTAATTATATAAAAACAAAATCAAATTGTAAACGGGAGCAGTTATTTGTAGTTTATGACTGTAAAGCAATACGGCTTTCCGATTAAATAGCGAAAGGCATAGGTAGTTTTATGAACATCGCAATGATTATCGCAGGCGGCAGCGGGAACCGAATGCACCAGGATATTCCCAAACAGTTTCTCACTGTAAATGAAAAGCCCGTGATTATATATACATTGGAAGTATTTCAGCGTCATCCGGCAGTAGATGAAATTGCAGTGGTATGTATAGAAGGCTGGGAACAGGTACTTTGGGCATATGTCAGACAATTTAATCTGTCAAAGGTTACTGCAATTGTAAAAGGCGGAGACAGTGGGCAGAATTCGATTTACAGAGGATTAAAAGAGATTGAAAAAACGCATCAGCCAGAAGATATCGTCCTGATTCATGATGCGATTCGACCGATGGTATCCGAGGAGATTATATCAGACTGTATCAGCAAAACAGTAGAATATGGTTCTGCGATTGCCTGTATTCCATGTGCAGAGGCCATGCTGGTTTCTGAAAATCAGCAAAATTCCAGAAAGGTATTTGATAGAGACCATTTAAAGCGGACACAGACACCACAAGGATTTCGAATTGGAAATTTAATGGAGATACATAAAAAGGCACTTGCAAAAGGGATAACCAATGCAACAGCGTCTTGTACGCTGATGATAGAGATGGGAGAAGAAGTTTATTTTTCAAAAGGGTCGGAAAAGAACCTGAAGCTTACAACAGTGGAAGACATTGATATTTTTAAAGCACTGCTTTTGGCAAAAAGAGCAGAGTGGCTAAAGGAATAATAAAAATGAAGTATTTAGAAAATGAAGCATATTGTAGCGATATAAAAAAAACAATAGAACATTCTGTTGACTTTTCGGCTTTTTTCAACAAAAAGGTGCTTATTTTGGGAGCATCAGGATTGATTGGCTCTTTTATAACAGATTGTTTTCTATATGCAAATAAAATGTTAAATGCAGAAATTATGATTTATGCTGTCAGCAGAAACATTGAACAGTTAAAGAAGCGCTTTGAGGGAAGTTCTGGAAATAATTTTAATGATTTGAGGGTCAAAAGGTATTCTGTTAAAGATACCTTATAACCATAAATTTG
>CAJUAE010000135.1 GCA_910583965.1 uncultured Lachnospiraceae bacterium | reverse complement strand
CGTATGGCCATTATACCATATATTGCCAAAACAGTAAATTTATTTTTGCACAGTTTCTTAAGGGAACTGAAAGGGTAGTATTTTTAGATAAGAGAGATTTTGATGGTCCTCTTTATGAACAAATAGAAGAAGCGTATTCGTTTGTATTAAAACATATTAATCTTGGAGCAGAAATCAATGGACTTGTCAGAACCGATGCATATGAACTGCCGCCTGAGGCGGTCAGAGAGGCTATTGTCAATGCGACAACGCATAGAAATTTTTTGGACAGAGCGTGCGTACAGGTTGCTGTATATGATGACAGGGTGGAAATTACTTCGCCAGGAATGTTGTATGGCGGACTTACGATAGCACAGATTAAAGAGGGCGGTTCCAAAATCCGAAACAGGTGTATTGCAGAGATATTCAGCAGAATGAAAATCATTGAAAGCTGGGGAACTGGAATAAAACGAATGATCAGCAGTTGTAAGGAATATGGAATCAGGGAACCGGAATTGCTGGAAATAGGTGATAGTTTTCGGGTGAATTTATACAGACCGTCTTTTGAAGAAGTTCACCAAAAGTTCACCAAAAGTTCACCAAAAAGTTCACCAAAAAGTCTGAGGCCAATATTAAATCCAACGCAACAGAAGATTGTAGATATGATTATGGATAATCCAAGGATAACACAGACTGCTATTGCTGAAGAATTGGGGCTGACAACAAGGGCAGTCAAGAAAAGCATTAAGGAATTGACTGATAAAGGGATTATAGAAAGAATAGGTGCGGCGAGGGGCGGTACGTGGAAAATAAATACTAAATGAGTTGATTAGGCAGTAAGAGATATATAGTAGATAGTGATATAAAGTTCCAAAGTGATATCATCACTTTCGAAATAAAAAATATAAGGTAATATAAATTTATAAGATGCTGGGGTCAAAAGGTCAATTCGTAGAATAGACGTTGTGAAAATATACAACAAATAAATTGAAAACACATTCCAAGCAGCACTTTTAAAGATTATTTTTTAATAGAAACTGCACAACTCATTTTTCATAAATACCCTTTTGCCCCCAGCATCATTTATAATATCTTATTAAAACTACTATTGGTTTATAAAGACTGAGCGTAGTGGAGGAGCCGAATAAAATGATTTTATCTGATAATGATGCTACGGTTGATTTACTTAATAATGAAGCTATAGCAAAAACAATAGTTTCTCTTGTTGAGGATAGTAAAGAACAACCAATTTCTATCGGTATTCATGGAAATTGCAGATACCTACATGCTTTGAGATTGAAAGAAAAGGAGCATACAGACGAAAAGAACTCTGTCTTGTGGAGATACTTGTCATTTTAAGAAAATGGAGTTGGACAGTGCTAAGCATCTGTTAGATATCCGATTAAAGGAGATATAGAACAAATATTATTTGAGTTAATCATTCTATGAATCGGGAGATTTATCCATATATTAATTAAAATCAGCAAGAATATGAGAAAAAATCAAATATGAATGTTGATTTTTATAAAAAACTGTATATAATAAAAGTAGAAAGAGGGTGAGATAGTAACATGTTAATTCAATTTAATTTTAAAAATTTCAATTCATTTAGAGAAGAGGCTGCTTTGGATTTGTCCGCGGCAAGGATGACAGAGTTTTCGGAAAGAGTAATGACGGTTGGCAGTGAGAAGGTTTTGCCGGTTGCTGCCATTTATGGTGCAAATGCAAGTGGAAAGTCCAATATATACAATGCTTTTGAATATATGTCTGACTATGTTGCAAATTCTTTCAAATATGGTGATGAAGAGGAAAAGTTTGAGGAGTTGCGACCAACTCCGTTTTTGTTTGATTCTGTTTCTGCTAATGCAGAATCCAGTTTTGAGGTATATTTTACATTGCCTGAAGATAAGTCTGAAAGAACATATAACTATGGTTTCTGTATCAATAAGGAAGGTATAACTGAAGAGTGGCTTAATTCCAAGGCAAAGACTGCGAGAAAGTATAGCACTATATTCTATCGTGGAGTAATTGATGAAGAACTGGATTTATCAGGATTCCCTAAGAGTAGCAGGGATAACATCAAAGTGGCGTTGGAAAAACAGGTACTTGTTATTTCTTTGGGAGCAAAGTTGAAGATTGGCAAGTGTAAGGCAGTCAGGGATTGGTTCCTTGCAAACGAGTTTGCTGATTTTGGAGATCCTTTTACAAATTTTTTCATGTCACGAAGATTGCCGAAAGGATTTGTGAATGATAAAAATGTTCAACAGAAGGTTGTAGAGTATTTTGCGTCTTTTGATGAGCATATCAAGGATTTTAGAATAGAAAAAGTTCCGCAGGAGGGAGAATCTAAGGAAGAGAGATATAAGATTAATGCACTTCACAAGATGATTGATTCCGATGAGATGGCAGAAATTTCTTTGGGACTGGAATCTGCTGGAACCTTGAAGATGTTTGCACTGTATCCGGAATTACAGGAGGTAATGGAGAAGGGGAGCGTTTTCTTCATTGATGAATTAAATGCCCGTCTGCATCCATTGCTTGTAAGAAATATTCTGATTGCATTCTTAAATCCTGAAATGAACACCAATCACGCTCAGCTTGTATTTACAACCCATGACACATGGCAGTTGTCTAACCAGTTGTTGCGTCGTGATGAAATCTGGTTTGTAGAAAAAGATGAAAGGGGAGTGTCCACCCTGTATTCATTGGCTGATTTTGTTGATGAGGATGGTTCCCGTATTCGTAAGGATGAGAGCTATGAGAAAAATTATCTAATTGGAAAGTATGGTGCGATTCCTAACTTAAAGAGTATTGATATATTTAAAGAGGATTGAGTATGGCGAAGAAGGACAGAACAGGTAACAGAAAATCGCGAGAGCAGGGGAAACAATTCAAAGTGCCGGAATTAGGCTAATATTTGATTGTTACAGACACAGAGGCTACGGAGCGCTGCTTTTTTACTGGACTTCATCAGACTTTGCCAGAAAATGTTAGAAACAAACTCGTGATTAAGGTTGTAGAGACCAAGACACGTACCATGATAGATAAATGTTTGGAACTTACTGCATACGATGCACAATATCGTATTCCTTGGATTGTATTTGATAGAGATCAGGTGCAGGGATTTGATGACATTATTACAGAGGCAATTGGTAAAGGAATACAGGTGGGATGGTCCAACCCCTGTTTTGAAATATGGATGTATGCCTACTTTGGCGTCATGCCAGCAATTCCGGATTCATGGACATGCTGCTCAGAGTTTGGACGAGTATATGAAACCAAAACTACACAGAAGTATTCCAAAGCAGATGAACACATGTATGAAAAAATCTGTAAAGCCGGTGATGAGGAAAAGGCAATTCAAATAGCACAACAGAAACTGGAGCAGTGTAAAAGAGAAGGAAAAATAAAGCCATCAGAAATGTGTCCGTGTACGACGGTGCATGAACTGGTGGCAGAAATTAAGGGTAAGGTCACTTTATAGTGGAGGTACGTATGTATATTTCATTTGTGAAAATCGAAAATTTTAGGGGTATCGGTCAAGAAACAATATTTAGACTTAATCCGGGAATAACAGTTTTAGTTGGAGAAAATGATTCTGGAAAGTCCACCGTAATAGATGCTATACGATATGTTCTGGGAACAACAGATCAAAACTGGTATAAGGTTGAGTCATCGGATTTTCACAATGAAAATACAGAAAAAGAAATTCGTATATCCATATGTTTTTCTGACCTGTCATTGAAGGAGAAGGCGGCATTCATGGAATGTCTAACATATACTAAAACGGATGAAAAATTATATTTAAATTGGACTGCAAAGTACATGAAAAATGTAAAGCCCAATCGAACTTTGGTTAATTTGACATGTGGAAAAAATGGTGATGTATCGGCTCCCTCGCCAGAAGCAAGAGAGTTATTGAGGGTAACTTATTTGAGACCTTTAAGAGATGCATATGCACAAATGAGGTCGGGAAGAAATTCAAGATTAGCACAGATTATGAGTAGTATATCCGGATTGAATTCTGGAATTGATAAATATGAATCGGGTGCCGATTTAAGCACGTTGTCACTATCAGGAATATTTGATTTATCTAATTATTTGTTAGCAAATCATGAACAGATAAAGCAGGTAAATGAGAATGTAAAAGATATATTAAAGCAAAAAATGATGTTAAATGGTGATACACTGGACACAGAAATTGTTGTATCCGGTTTAGGCAATACAGAGGAGAGGAAAGTATATTCACTATTAGAAAAATTGGATTTACGAGTGCATAATGCGAATTCCGATAATTATGGGAATGTTGGATTGGGTACAAGTAACTTATTAAGTATGGCATGTGAAATGCTATTAAATAGTGATGACGAAAACAGTTCCTTTATGTTAATTGAGGAACCAGAGGCGCACATACATGCGCAACGACAGTTAAAAATGATGCAATCCTTACAAGGAGGAAAGAAGAACCAACAGATAATTATGACAACGCATTCATTGATGTTAACATCAGTGGTAGAATTAAATAATTTAGTTATATTACAGGATCATCAAGCATATCCGATGGGAAAACAATATACTTGCTTAGATGAAAATGATTATAAGTATTTGGAGAGATATTTAGATGCTACCAAAGCAAATCTGTTTTTTGCAAAAGGTGTATTAATAGTTGAAGGACCGGGAGAAGAGTTGTTATTGCCTGCAATAGCGAAGTTGATAGGAAGAAACTTGACTGATTATGGAATTTCAATTGTTGATGTGAAAAGCACAGGGCTCATGCGATATGCAAATGTATTCCAAAGGAAAAATGGTGATTGGTTGAAACTACCAGTAGCGTGTATTACAGACAGAGATGTTCTTCCAGATTGCGCGCCAGCGATATGTATAAATTCCGATTACAGGGACAAGGAAAAATGGCCAAAGGGTCGTAAATGGAAAGTAGAATCAGAAATAACTGACAAGAAAGCATATGTGGATGCAATAAAAAATAAGTCAGAGGGACAGTATGTGAAGGTCTATATTCCTGAACAGTGGACATTGGAATATGAACTTGCTAAAACGGATTTAGCAATGGATATGTTAGATGTTATTGCTGAAATGAGGGCGATAGAATTGATAGAGTCAGATAAGGAAAAATTATTAGCAGAGTATACGGATATATATGCCAAATATAGTTCGGAAGAAGAAAAAGCTTCATATATATATTCTTTTTTTAGGAAGAAATACATATCAAAGGCAGAATTTGCACAGTTCTTTGCTACTCATATAGAAGAGAAATATTTAGATAAAGCAGTAGATGAAATGGAGAAACTTTTTCCAAAGTATTTGGTTGAGGCTATAAAGTATGTTACATCTAGCTTAAATGTATAGAGGTGTTTGGTTATGAATGGAATTGACATTGTAATAACTGACAAAGATATTGAGTGGATTAAAACAATTATGCCAGATATAGAATTTGATGATTGCTGAATAAACATTTTGAAAAACATGTCTGGCACAGATGTACATGCATGCCCAGGAAGTGGTAAGACGACATTGCTGGTAGCTAAGCTTGCAATATTGGCAAAAAAATGGAATGAAGAAGGACGGGGAATTTGTGTTTTGTCACATACCAATGTTGCAAGAGAAGAAATACAAGAACGGCTAGGCACATTGGATGTCGGGAAAAAGCTGTTATCATATCCTCATTTTATAGGTACATTTCAGTCGTTTATGGATATATTTATTTCAATGCCATTTCTTAGGAGCTGCAATATTCCGGTGAATATCGTGGATACAGATTTCGTGACTGAACGTAGGTGGAATAGTATATTTGTGAAAGGATGGCTAGAGCGTAATGGAAAGGATAAACGGATATGTGATCCCGTAAAATTACCATATGAATTTAATGTGGCATGCAGTGAATCAAGTTCTACATATAAGGCATTAATTAAGGTTACGACAGAATCCCGAAAACGTGGAGAATTTACATTTAATGAAATGGAAAAGTATTCTTTCCTTGGAGTGGAGAAAAAGCCAATTATTCGAGAAATATTTCAACAAAGATTTCCGATTATGTTTATAGATGAAGCACAGGATACAAAAAGTGAAATTTGGGATCTGATAAATAAATTATATGAAAATGCATCTGAAAATGTCTTTTATCAGGCATATGGGGATAGCAACCAGGCTATTTTTAATTCGTATGAAAGAATGGAAGAGGTAAATGTTTTTCCAAGACAATCCTGCATAGAAATGCTTAACAGTAAAAGATTTATAGAGTCTATTGCAGTATTGTCTAATGGCGTAGCTTTAGATAAAAGAGTAATGGTTGGGGAAGGAAAGTGTTTTTTTAATGCCAATCCTAGACATACAATTTTTTTATTTAAACATGGACAGGAAGGGAAAGTATTACAGAAATATGCAGAGTTATTATTACATACCTTTTCAGACGATGAAATATTAAAGTATGAAAAGTATGGCTGCCATGTGTTGGGAATGGTTCATAAATTAAATGATAATGATAATGAGATTGAGATTGAGATTGCTGTACGATTAAGCAATTACTATTCTGAATATAATCCAGAAACAAAGAAAACAACTCCGACACAACTGATAGACTATTTTTATATAGCAGAAGAACAGTTATGTAAAACGGGGGAATTTGCTAAAAAAGTCGATTGGATATGTAAGGGGATTTTGAAGTTAACTAAAATGTCCCCGAAAAAAGAGATAAAGTATTCAAATTCGGCGTTTAGAACAATTGTAGGAAATATGCCAAGTCACAGTGTAAGAGAAAAACTATTATTTATTTGTAATATGGATTATTCCTCACAAAAGGAGTGGAACAATACTTTAGAGTATATATATGAAGTTTTCTGCGATTTCATTGATAAAGATAAAATAAAAAAAGAAAAATTTGTTGAATGGAAAGGGTCTACAGAGAATGAAGGACAGGAATCGGATAGCAAAAGTACAAATAAGTTTTTATACAAGGACAGTGTAAGTGGCAGAAGTGTGGAATTAAAATTTGGCAGTATACATTCGTCAAAAGGAAGGACACATTTAGCAACGTTAATTTTGGAAACAAAGTATTATGAATATAATTTAAGTTCCATTTTGCCATGGTTAGCGGGAAAGAGTGGAAAATTAGGTCAAAGGAACAAACAGCGTCTAAAATGTCAATATGTTGCAATGACTAGGGCGAAAGGTTTGATATGCCTAGCCATGCTTGAAGATAGTATATCACATGAGCTTCAAAAAGAATTAACAGAATTTGGTTGGAATATAGAGATTATATAAATATCTTACGATGAGGTATATTGTAGAATAATCAAAAAACGATAAGTAAGTGAGGTGCTTTGTTTTAACAAAGACAACGAAAATACTAAATTTGGATTGGTTTGCCAAGAACTGTTGGGGTGATATTTTTGTATTATAAAGTTAATGTGAGAGTAGACATCTAAAATATATCCAGATAGGTAATATTTTATGGCTCAAATTTACCCAGCAAGCTAAGGTGGGTGCATCTTTATTCCCCACTCACGGCATGTGGAGACAATTGTGAGGTTATCCTTGAAAAAATAAGCATTTATAGGTTATATGCAGATGAATAAAGTTTAATTTGCCTACGCGGTGCCAACGCCAGATTCAAATGTTGGGAGACTGTAAAAAATCTTGTGTCTATAAAGGAAATTTCTTTCCTGACATGAATC
>CAJUAE010000134.1 GCA_910583965.1 uncultured Lachnospiraceae bacterium | reverse complement strand
ATTTTTCTACCCCAAAGGAAAAAATAATCCAGCTTATTTATTCTATTGACGCAAGATAAAATATGTCATAAAAGAAATAATTTGTGTGGAGATAAAGAGAGATTCCATAGCTGTCGGCACTGTGGGTAATGTGCATAACTTGCTGTCTTATGGAGTTGTGGGAAAGTCTGTTTGCAGAATGTGGGAAAGCTGCTCTTTCGCTTTTCCATGTTCTGTGAACGGACTTTTCCAGTTATAAGGTCAAAAAAATCTGTAATTTCCAGAAGTCTGGAATCAGCTACGCCCTCCGTGATGATTTGTTTTACATACTCATATACTGTCAAATACAAATCCTTTTTTGTTATGAAAATAATAAAAAAGTAAACCTTTAGAAACACCAGCCTTAGAAGCAATTAAATCGGTAGATGCTTTTTTGTATTCATACTTTGCAAAAACTTCTATTGCTGCTCGTAAAATAGAAAGCTGCTTTTCTTCTGAAAGTTCTTTAAATCTTTCGCTCATATTAATCCCCATGCTGTCCTTGGCGGCTCAAATAGTAATCGTGTGAAACTTAATACTTCTTAGGTAGTGCGTTTTACAGATTTAGAAATATTTTTCAAACCGTTATCCTCTGACTATTTTGGTTTGACTAACTTGTTAAATTTAAGTATAACTGTTTGACTCAAATTTACAAGTCCCCTTTTGGCACATATTTTGTTTGTGGATTGTTATTATAATTTTAATAAAAAGAATTTGACAATTGTGGATTCTTGTGCTACAATCTTATTATCAAACAAATAATAAGTTGTCTCCGTCGAAGAAGCATTTCACTATTACTAGTAATAAAAAAATACAATTTTGTCTTAATGGGTGTATAATCTTCGACTAAGATAAGCCTCTGGTGGAATGATAGGTATGCAAATTCGTTTTATGTCAGTAGCATGGAGGCGCACGTTGCAGTAAGAATACGGATAGCATTCTTAGATAAAAAATAAAAGGAGTCAATAGAATATGAAAAAGGCGTTAATTGTTGTAGATATGCAAAAAGATTTTATTAATGGGGTACTAGGAACAAAGGAAGCAGAAGCAATTGTCGATTATGTGGCAGAAACAATCAAAAACTTTGACGGGGAAGTGATTTTTACAAGAGATACGCACTCTGAAAATTATCTAAAGACACAGGAGGGCAGGAATCTTCCGATTCGCCATTGTATTAAAGGAACTGATGGTTGGCAACTTGATAAAAAACTAGAATGTCTTAGAACAGATGCTATGAAAATTTTTGACAAACCGACATTTGGTTCTATGATACTTGCGGAGTATTTAAAAGCGCAAGAAGACTTAGAAAGCGTTACACTGGTTGGTCTTTGTACTGATATCTGTGTGATATCCAATGCGATTTTAATTAAGACAGTGTTACCAGAAGTAGAGATTCAGGTAATAGAAAAGTGTTGTGCTGGTGTGACACCACAAAACCATAAGAATGCATTGGAAGCGATGAAGATGTGTCAGATAAACATTATATAGGCAAAAAAATCTAAGGTTTATATTTTGTATAGATAAAGGTATTAAATTTTACACAGAAAAAATGCAAAGGCAAACATTTCTAAGCTGTTAGAAGCGAAATGGGCAATAAGTGTAAAAATATTTGTAAGCCAGTAAAAGACACGACCTAAGAGGTATTAAGTTTCACACGATTATTATTTGTGCTGCTGCTTGGCGGCAAAATGGAGGATAGGAATGATAAGAATAAATAACCAAAAAGTTGATATCAATCATTTTCCAGACGGCACACTTCTGTTAAAAGAAATATTTGTTACTACAACGCAGTCTGAACAGACAGACACAGCGATTGAGCTTACATGGAATTATGAAAATAATGAGGAATTGGTTGCGGTCTATTTTCTTACCAAACATCTTCAGGAGGCAGGCTACCACAAAATAATCCTCAATATGCCTTATATTCCAAATGCGAGACAGGACAGAGTAAAAGATGCAAAAGATGTATTTACGCTCAAATATTTTGCAGAACTTATCAATAGCCTCCAATTTACAGAGGTAAGAGTGCTTGATGCACACTCCAATGTCAGCCTTGCCTTGCTTGATAGAGTAAAACAGTCTACGCCGCAACAATATATTGCGCGCGTGATTACACAAATTGAACAGAACACAGGTAAGAAGCCATTGCTGTTTTATCCTGATGAAGGCGCTGGAAAGCGATATAGTGGTATGATCACACTGCCTTATTGCTTTGGAATTAAGCAGCGTGATTGGAGTACAGGCGAAATTACTGGACTTTCGGTTGTGGGTGAAACAGAGCTGGTTGCAAAAAGTGATGTCTTAATTGTCGATGATATTTGTTCTTATGGAGGAACGTTTATTCGGTCTGCGGAGACGTTAATAGCACTGGGAGCAAAAGACCTTTATCTTTTTGTAAGTCACTGTGAAGATTCTGCATTGAAAGGAAAGTTGTGTACTTGTGGATACTTCAAAGAGATATTTACGACGGATAGTATTTTTAGAAATCAAGAAGATAGCAACATTACAGTATTTGCAGTGTAGAAACATTAGGAGGTGTCATAATGAAGAAAACAAATCCAATGCTTTTAATCGACTTTTATAAGGCAGTACATTCTGATATGCTGCCAGAAAAAATAGAAAAGTCGGTTTCTTATTTTACACCGCGTATGAGCAGAGTTAAAATGTGGGACACTGTAGTAATGTTTGGATTGCAGGCGTTTGTGAAGACTTACTTGATAGATTATTTTAAGGAAGAATTTTTTGATAAGAAACTTGACGAGGTAGTCGAGGAGTACGATAGAATTTTAGGTGCTGCGCTCGGTAAGGAGGCTTATAAAATTGAAAAGATTGTAAAGCTTCATAAACTTGGTTATCTTCCAATTGAAATTAAGGCGCTTTTGGAAGGAACAAGGGTTCCAATACATGTACCTATGTTTGAGATTAGCAATACACACTCGGAATTTGCATGGCTTCCGCAGGCGTTAGAATCTCTAATTAGCGCTGAGATGTGGCACCCCATGATTAGTGCGACAGTCGGTGCATCTTACAGGGATATTGTTGAGAAATATTATGATATTTCAGTAGAGGATTCTATTTCAAGGGAGAGGGCATTGGGGGATTTTTCTTTTCGGGGACAAGAAAGTTTGCAGTCCGCGGTTAAATCCAGCGCTGGATGGTGCCTTTCTTTTTATAATACGGCGACGGTTCCTGTAATTCCATTTCTTGAGGAAATGTATCATTGCGATTGTACAAAAGAGCCAGTTGCATATGGTGCTGTCAGCACAGAGCATTCTGTTATGTGTAGTAACTATGCGGTTGATGGAGACGAGATTACATTACTGCGCAGATTGTTGACAGAAATTTATCCTGATACGAGTTTTTCGGCGGTTCTTGACTCTTATGATTATTGGAATGTAATTGACAATATCCTTCCACAATTAAAAAAAGAAATTCTAGCACACAATGGCTGTATGCTAATGCGCGGCGACAGTGGAGATTGTGTGGAAGTTGTGACAAAAACAGTATTCAAATTGTGGGATATTTTTGGTGGAACCGTAAATTCTAAAGGGTATAAGGTGTTGGACCCACATGTAAAGGCTATTTATGGTGATAGTATTACAATCCAGCGGTGTGAAGCGATTTATAAAATTTTGATTGAAAATGGATTCGCATGTAATAATGTATCGCTGGGAGTGGGTAGTTTTAGTATGCAGTGTGTTGAAGAAGAAGGGATGCTCAAACCATTTACAAGAGATACCTTTAGCGTGTGTATTAAGGCGACTTACTGCGAGGTGGCAGGGAAGCCAATTCCGATTTTTAAGGACCCAAAAGAGGGCGGATTTAAGAAAAGCCAGAAAGGAATTTGCCGAGTATTTCGCGATGCAGACGCAAACATTCTGTTTCAAGATGGTTATACATTAGAGTCTATTGCTGGGCAGGAAAATTTGTTGGAAACGGTATTTCAAGATGGAGTGCTTGTGCGGGAACAGTCACTTGCAGAAATTAGAGAAAGACTTTACAAAAGATAGCCTCTTGGAATCTTTTTGCAATCGCAGGCGCAAAAAGATTCCAAGAGGTTATATAAAAATTTTGGAGGAATAAATGATACTATTTAGACCTGTGGGAACAAAAGAGTTAGAATTGATTGCTGAGAGTGGCTACAAAAAATATCCGCCCCGACTGCCAGAACAACCAATTTTTTATCCAGTATTAAATGAAAAGTACGCGACTGAGATTGCATCACAGTGGAATGTAACGTATAATGAGGACCATAAGGGATATGTGACAAAATTTGAGATAGAAGACGCTTATGTTGCACAGTTTGCGGTGCATGTGGTCGGTGATAGTTATCATCAGGAATTATGGATTCCTGCAGAAGCGCTTGACATTTTTAATCAGCACATTATAGGATATATACAAGTGATCAATGAATTTTCAGAAAAGAAATGAGGAATTATATGGAAAACGCATTAGATTTATTTCGAGTAGCGGCTGTTACACCGCGTGTTCATATTGGAAATGTTGCAAAGAACTGTCAGGAAATTATAAAGGCATATGACACTTTGACTGAGCAGGCGGACTTGATTGTGACCCCAGAACTCTCATTGACAGGTTATACCTGTGCGGATTTGTTTAACAATCGCAATCTGCTCGATATGGCGCGCAAGGGATTGCAGGAATTGGTTACGTACACAGAACAGTATGG
The DNA here is from genome assembly GCA_910583965.1 of uncultured Lachnospiraceae bacterium. GTDB lineage: Bacteria > Bacillota > Clostridia > Lachnospirales > Lachnospiraceae > COE1. The sequence goes on along the minus strand of CAJUAE010000134.1, from coordinate 3,081 downwards.
GGATTGTGGAGCTGCGTTAGTGGTCGGTGTTCCTTTGGAAAAAGAGAATGAATTGTTTAATTGTGCAGCGTTAATTCAGAACGGTAGTTTGGTTGCAGTGATTCCCAAAACCTATTTGCCAAATTATGGTGAATTTTACGAAAAAAGATGGTTTAGTGCGGGCGAGCAGCAGGCACAAGAATTAGAACTAAACTGCGGTGAAAATTGGATACAAACGACATTTGGAAATAATATTCTTGTTGAAATTGGTACAGATAAAAAAGTCTGCGTCGGCGTTGAACTCTGTGAAGATGCGTGGGCACCTATTTCACCGGGCCGACTTTTAGCATTAAATGGGGCGGAAATTATCTTGAATCTGTCGGCCTCTAACGAATTGATTGGAAAGGCGCAGTATCGTAAAAATATGTTGGGTGCAGCTTCGGCAGGTTGTATCTGCGGCTATGCTTATGTGTCGGCTGGAAAGTATGAATCGACATCAGACCTTGTGTTTAGTGGTCATACACTAATGTATGAGAACGGAAAGCTTATTGGGGAGGGAAAACCGTTTAGCGATACAGTGCTTGTCAAAGATTTTAACTTGACAAAAATTAGACATGATAGAATTGCAAATAAGACATACGCTGACTGTAAAAACAGTTTTACCCAGCGCGTATACAAAACTGTGACATGTCAAAAACCAATACTTGAAAAAAAGGATATTTTAGCACAAGTATCCATCACGCCGTTTGTGCCCTCTAAAAATCGCAGGGATAGAAGCCTTGAAATTTTCCAGATGCAAGTGACAGCATTGCAAAGACGTATTGAAGCGACAAAGAGCAAATGTATTGTGGTAGGAGTATCAGGGGGGCTTGACTCAACGCTTGCATTGCTGGTGTCTGCACAAGCAGTAAAAAATCTGGGCCTTGCGCCAAAAACTGTAATTGGAATTACTATGCCCGGATTTGGAACCACCAACCGCACAAAAAATAATTCTATGGAATTAATGAAATATCTTGGATGCAATCAGAAGGAAATCAATATTACAATGTCTGTAAGGCAGCATTTTCAGGATATTGGGCAAGATGAAACTGTGCAGGATGTCACCTATGAAAACAGTCAGGCGAGAGAGCGCACACAGATTTTAATGGACGTGGCGAACAAGGAGGGCGGTTTTGTTGTTGGAACAGGAGACTTATCAGAACTTGCACTTGGCTGGTGCACTTACAATGGTGACCATATGAGTATGTACGCCGTTAATACAAGCATTCCTAAGACATTGGTGCGCACGCTGGTTTATGAGATTGGCCATTATATGGATGAGAATGGTTTTGCAGGAATGAAGACAGTGATAGAGGATATTATTAACACACCAGTCAGCCCAGAATTGCTGCCGCCAAACGCTGACGGAACGATTGCACAGAAGACAGAGGAGACGGTTGGTTCTTATATATTACATGACTTTTTCTTGTATTATACGTTGCGCTATGGTATGGCGCCGGCCGAAATAATGGCTCTTTGCAAAGAGGCAGTACGCCAAAATGACGAATATAAGTTTAGCGATAAAGAGATTCAAAAGTGGCTGAATGTATTTTACAAGCGGTTTTTCCAGCAGCAGTTTAAGCGGAATTGTATGCCAGATGGCGTCAAAGTTGGGTCGGTGTCTGTCAGTCCGCGCGGGGACTTGCGTTTGCCGGCTGAAATTGAGTCGGAAGAATTTACAGAATATGAGTGATAGGAATGGATAACAATGAGTGAGACAAAAGAATATGAAAATGCAGAGAAAGATTTTCTTGCTGAGTATGACATAAATCAATATGATCGCCCTTCTATTGCAGCGGATGTCGCAGTTTTTTCGATTGGCAGAAAATTAGAGACAGATGCGGATTATCGAAAACTTCCGCCGAAAACCCTTCGGCTACTGATGATTCAACGTGCCGAGCAGCCATTTTTTGGGAAATGGGCACTTCCAGGTGGTTTTATGCGCAAGGGAGAAACGATACAGGAGACAGCAAGACGCGAGCTAAAGGAGGAGACTGGAACAGACAAGGCATATCTTGTGCACTGTGATGTTTTTAGTGATATTGAAAGAGACCCTAGAGGGTGGATTATCTCTCAGTCTTTTATTGCGGTGCTCAATGAGAAGGACTTGGCAAATGGACATCTTGCCGCGAGCGGTGATGCAAATGAGGCAGCATGGTTTGATATCATTGTAGAAAAGAAAGCAGAACACAAACAAGAACAGGGAAATACTGTTACATGTGAGAATGATTATGCGTTGATTTTGAAATCGAATCTATCAGAACAAGAAATAGTGCTTTGCGCAGTAGTTCGAGAACAGATTGTATATCATGACTATCATGAGATAATCACTTATAATATTATGGAATCAAAGGGAATTGCCTTTGACCATGCCGCGATAGTGGTCAGTGCGTTTTCTCGTCTGCAGCGAATGCTAGACAGTGATATACGAATCGCATTTGATTTTATGCCAGAGTATTTTACATTGACGGACTTGCAGGAAACAGTGGAACTAATTTCAGGACAGGAGTTAGTCAAACCAAACTTCAGGCGAAAAATTAGTGAGTATGTGTTGGAGACAGACCGGCAAGTACAAAATGGTGGACACAGACCAGCAAAGGAATTTGTCCGAAATCTTGATCGGTTTTATCGCTAGATATTAAGAGAAAGAATGCAATAAGGAACTTCTTATTACAACAATAAAATAAGATGTTGGGTCAAAAGGTATTTTGCCTCCTATGATACCACGGATTGCTCCGCATTTCATGCTCCCGCAATCCTAAAACACCTCAAATTCGCTCATTTTTCTGTGAAAAAATGGCTACTTTTCGGTGTTTTTGCGGGTCCCAAGTTCAAAAATCCTCTTGCAAGCAAGCTTGCATCGGATTTCTTGACCTTTTGACCCTGGTATCATAAAATAAAAGTGTAGTATATTATACTGATGTTTTTTGGCGGTCTGTTAAAAAGCATCAGTATTTTATATGTTGTTTTCCACGCTAAGGAATACGAACTCTGGCGTGGATGTGAATTGTATAGCAAACGGCATAAATATTTTCTATTTACTTTCCAAATATTTCTTAGTAA
>CAJUAE010000133.1 GCA_910583965.1 uncultured Lachnospiraceae bacterium | reverse complement strand
GTGATGAAAATACTAAAAATCAGCAGAGGGAGATGTAGAGTATAAATATAAGGTGTTAGTCAATAAGTGTGTTGGCACTACATACAAAGACTGGTATTCCGATGTTTGTAATTGTCAGAAATGTGCGAACCAACACAGACTTTCACTAACACTAAATAATTTAATAGCAGGAGAAAACTGAAAAAAGATAGGCAGGACATAACAATAGTTGTGTCCTGCCTTATTTTAATATGAATTTAGGTTTATATGAAAAAAGAATGAGAAATAATTACATGAACTATCGGAAAAATTACATAAAAAAAGAAAATGGAAAAATGTGTGGTAATCTAATAATGTCAAAAGCAAGTAAGAAATAATCATCAAAATATAATTAAATATGGATCAGTTTAGAATAAGTACCTGCACTGTTCTGTGCAACAAAGAAAGGAGAACAATTATGAGAGATTTGAGAAACCCTATCAACAGAACAAACGCAATGAACCCGGCAGGTAATGTCATGAAGGAGATGCAGGAGGCTGAGTTAAGCAGGATCACCGCAGGAGCTGGAGAGGCAAGAAATTCAGGAGGAGTTCTTTGTACATCTACAGCGGAATGTTATTATGGTACGGCACTTAAGTTTTGCTGTCCAAAAGGCTGATGCTGTGATGTTAGTGTAACATAATAAACGTAAGGATTATTGCAGACAATGCAGGTACGTATTGTGAACTGATAGTAGTAAATTCTTTTGGAGGATAAGAATGAAAGAAATAAGAAAGTATTATATTAAAGAACGAAAATACAGACAACGGGACAAGATTGATTTGAAAATATTGGGATATTGGAAAACAATATTGAAAGATGTAGACTTATCTGTATTCCCCCAAATATATAAAATGGATTTGGAAAAAATTTTGTTTTCGGATAGCGTAGATGTAATTAATACTGTGGAAATCAAAAGAATATATGAGTTAGAGCGACAGTTTGAAGAATGGAAAAAACAATATAAAGAAAGAAAGGTAGAGAAAAAAAGAAATATATATTTTGAACCTTTTTATAGCCTTTTTATACAGTTTGCACTTGATGTATTAAAGGATAAAGTGTCAGATTTGGAAGATGAAGTTATCAGAAGTTTTAAGGACGCTGTCTTAGAAAAAATAGGTAGTGTTTCTTTGAGGATATTGATTCAGGAATTGCATATTTGTAAAGAAAGTATGCTATTGCATGGAAATGCAAAAGAACAGTATGAGGAATATTGTGAAAAGTATTTATCAGATATTGAATATATAAAAGAATTATTTCATATATATCCTATATTGGAGAGGTTAGTGTTTGAAATAGTTTTGTTATTGAGTGATCGATACCATGAATTTATTTTGCGGTTCAGAAAAGACATAGATATAATTAAGGAAAAGTTTTCATTAAGTGAGGAAGAATTGCATATGACATATTTAAGATCCGATACATCAGATTCTCACAATAAAGGTGAAACTGTCTTTATAATAAGTCTATTAAATGGAAAAAAATTAGTATATAAATCACGGTCATTAAAAGCGGAGATTTATTTACAACAGGTTATTTCTTTTATAGAAAATGGGCTAAGTTGTAAATTAAAGAAGATTAATCTTATAGATTGTGGAGATTATGGGTGGGAGGAATTTATTCAGACAAGAGAATGTCAAAGTGTATTAGAGTTAAAAAAATATTATTATAGATTTGGAACACTTATTTTTATTAGTTATATATTAAATGCAAATGACCTGCATGAAGAAAACATTATAGCAAATGGAGAATTTCCAGTGATTATAGATGGGGAAACAATTTTGGACAACTGGATGATTTCAGATGAGATGAATGCAAGAGACAATATTAATGATATTATCAGAAATTCTGTACTCTTATCAGGATTGTTGCCTAAGAGGAGTTATACTAAAAAAGGTAAAGGAATAGATATGAGTGCATTAGGCGGACAGGGCGGACAGGAGTTTCCATTTCAGATACCAGAAGTGGTAGATGAATTTACATCAGATATGCATCTGGAATATATCAATCCATGTAAAAGTGAAAAGAATAATCTGGTGAAGTTGCAAGGAATGTATTATTCTCCGGCAAAATATGTTGAGGATCTTATCTGTGGATTTTCAGATGCATATAGCTATGCATTTGAAAATCAAACAGAGCTATGTAATTTGATAAAACAGTTTGGTGATTTGGAAGTGCGGCATTTAGCGCAGGATACTCAGAAATATGGAATGTTATTGCATTTGTCATATCACCCGGATTTTATGCAGGATGGTTTGCATAGAGAACTTTTTTTGTGTTCTTTATATAAAAATGCACTATTGATGAATAAGCCTTGTGAAATCATAGCGGCAGAAATAGAAGATATGCTTCATATGGACATACCATATTTTAAAGTTAAGGCGAACGAAACAATTTTGAGGAATGGCAGAGGGGAATTTATTAAGGACTATTTTAAAGTAACAAGTATAGAGAAAGTCTGCCAAAAAATCATGCAATTAGGCATGGAAGATAAGAAACAACAAGAGATGTATATTAGAATTGTACTGGATGATGCAGAAAAAACGAAAGAGAGCAGTGGGCGAATAATATATAAATATAATAAAAATATGATTACAAGCCAGACTCATGAAGAAAATTGTATTACAGCAGTACAGAGAATTGCGGATTGTTATTTAGAAAAAGCTGTTTGGGGATATGCTGGGAATGAAGTAAACTGGCTCATAACAACGCCTATTGGTGATGATGATGATTTCTCTTGGGATATTCGAGGAATGTCTGTGTACCTATATGAAGGATTGGCTGGAATTGCAATTTATTTTGCAGCAATGAATAAATATTTTGAGAATGTAAAGTATAAGGGAGTTATTGATGGGATAACAAGGACATTATTTGAATATACAGATGATTTACTGCAAAGTACAGAATGCGAGGGGAATAGTGGATTATTTAGTGGTGAAGCAGGATTAGTATATATTTACATTCTTTTGTATCAAATATTAAAAGAGCAAGATTATTTGGTTTATGCTAAAAAACATATAAAAATACTTGTACAGTTAATAGAAGGAGATACAAAATATGACATAATGTATGGTAATGCCGGAGCCATACTGTCATTGACAGGAATGTATGAACTTACATCAGACAAAGAATATTTGGAAGCAGCATTTCGCGCGGGCGAACTGTTGGTTGAGGCGCAGAAAGAAAATGGTGGATGGCAAAGTAATCCTGATATGTGTCCATTAGCAGGACTGTCGCATGGTGCTGCAGGAATGGTTTATGCATTGGCAAAGTTATGGAAATACAAAAGGGATGACACTATTCTCTATGCAATAAAGAAGGGATTGGAATTTGAAAATTCTCTGTTTGTACAAGAATATGCGAATTGGAAAGATGAAAGATATTATAAAGGAGAGAAGATATCTGAATCTAACAATTATACAGCAGCATGGTGTCATGGTGCTCCAGGTATATTGTTAAGCCGTATTCGTATTCAAAACCTGATGGATGGTGAAATAGTGGATATTGCTGTAAAAGACATAAAACGTTCAATTGCTACAGTGCATGATAGCTGCATGGGGGGTAACAATTGTCTCTGCCATGGAAATATAGGAAATTCAGAAATTATACAGGAATACTGTAAAGTTTTTCCAGACGAAGAGATGAAAGCAGCAAGTGAACTTACAAGGAGAAATTTAATAGAAAAGATTTCTCAAGATGAAAATTTAGGGGTAAAGCCTTTCTATGGTTTTCAATCCCTTGGTTTCATGAACGGTCTGGCAGGTATAGGGTATTCCATTATGAGAGATCTGGATAAGGAACTGCCTTGTATAATGGCACTGGATTTGAGGTAATATTATCATGAAGATTGGAAGAAAAGTCCCATTAGTCAGACAGTTGGGAATAACTGACTGCGGTGCTGCGTGTCTGACAATGATATTTCAGTATTATGGATGCAAGGTAAATATCAACGATATCAAACGAAAACTGGATACAGGGCGAGATGGATTATCCCTTATGGATATGAAAAAGATTTCAGAAACGTTTGGCTTTCAATTTACGGCTTACGAAGATTATGTCGATGAAGAAAATATAATAAACAATCTTCCGCTGATAATGGAAACAAAAAATAACCACTATTTTATCGTGGCAGATAAAATAAAAACAGGTTACCTGATAAATGATCCAGTAAGAGGAAAAAAGGTTATTTCATTCCATGAAATAATGGAAGAATGTGAGAAATTCATTGTTAAAATTCTGCCTGCTGTAAATATTCAAAAAAAGATTAGCACTGGTAGACCTAAGATGGCGTTCATTAAAGTGAACCCAATATTGATGGTCAAAGCTTTGTTTCTTACATTGCTGACACAATGTATAGTTCTGATTCCTTCACAGATTATACAGATAATCATTGATTCTGGGATGAACATTGGGACATCAGCAGACTACATAAAATATTTTTTATGTGCGATAGGGATTCTTCTGATATTTTATGTGTTGAATCTGCTAAAACAGGAAACTATATTGACGATACAGAATGGGCTTTATTATGACACAATGCACAAAATGATAGATAAATTATTTCATATAAATCTTAAATTTTATGAAAGTCATTCGTCAGGCGATTTACAGTACAGGTTTAACAGTATTAATGAGATTTATGATTTCATTTCCGGTTTGCTTATTACCACTGTTATTGAGATTATAACTGCAGTAATCTGTGGATTTGTCATGTTGAAACAATCGGTAATTTTGCTTCTTGTGACTGTAATCATTATTTTTACCCAGCTTATCTATATAAGCTGTATCAAGAGGAAATTAGATGATCTGATAAAAAATTATATGGCAGAAAGAAGCAAATTAGAGGGCAGAATGGTTGATACCTTGGTTAATATCCAGCAGATACGCTGTATGCATTTAGATAACAAACTTGCTAAGGATTTGAAAGAAAATTATGATCATGTATTGCTGCTGCTTCGGAAAAGAACAACTGGAAGCAATGTTTTAGCTTCTGGCATTGGTGCAGTTGAGATGGTCACTCCTCTGTTAATTTATATTTTAGGACACTATTTTGTCACAACGGGAACTATGACAATGGGGGGACTGATTGCATTTGTCACACTGTCATCATATTTTTCCATGCCGTTCAATACTGTGGCAATTGTTGTTCCGCAACTGCAAAACTTAAAAGAAACAATCATAAGAGTAGAGGAATTTTTAGTATATAGTGATGAAAAAAACGATACAGGGAAAGATGCCATAGAGGAATTTGAAAGTCTGCGGTTAGAAAGTGTAAGTTTTTCTTATGGCAGTAAAAAAGAAAATTTATCCAATATTTCAATGGAGCTGTTAAGGGGTGAGAGGATAGCGATAGTCGGTGCATCTGGAAGCGGTAAGTCAACCCTGTTAAAGCTGATTATGAACCTAATGAGTAATTATAACGGCAGGATAGCCATTAATGACATCAACATGGCTGATGTCAGAAGAGAAAATGTTGACAGGCTTTTTACAATTGTTACGCAAACTCCGGTTGCGCTTAATGGAACGATTAAAGAGAACATTGATATTATTGGGAATATTTCCAAGGAGGAGCTTGACAAGGTACTTTCTCTATCAGAAGCAAGGGATTTTGTGATGGAATGTCCTATGGGGATAAACACATACATAGGTGAGAACGGACAAAATATATCCGGCGGACAGAAGCAAAGAATAGCAATTGCAAGGGCTTTGGCACAAAATTCAGAGATTGTTGTTTTTGATGAGGCTACAAGTAATTTGGATATAATTACCGAAAAAAAGATATACGATAATATCAAAAAAGAGGGAGTCAGCCAGATCGTAGTAACTCACAGATTACATACTATTCAAGATTTTGATAAAATATATGTGATGGATAAAGGTACAATAATTGAAAAAGGAACACATACGGAATTAATAAAAAATAAAGGTCTTTATTACAAGATGGTCTGTATGGAAAAGTGATATTAAGAACAGCACAAAATAAGAACAGTAGTGGAATGATATGTATGGTTCTTGTTTTGTGTATGTTCTTTTTTATTAAGGTTGTAATTATGGTATCATTTATATATAATAAAGTAAATGTTGAAATTGGGAAAACAAATATGAACAAAATTTTGATTATAGACGATGATAAAGAACTTTGTGAATTGATTAAACAAAGTGTTTTACAGGAAAGCATAGAGGCTGACTGTTGTTATTCCGGAAAATCCGGTTTGCTGCAACTTAGGGAGAAAGAATACCAGCTTGCCATATTGGATGTAATGATGCCCGGATTTGACGGATTTGAAACTTTAGAACAGATCCGAAAAGAAAGCAGTCTGCCTATCCTTATGTTTACATCAAAGAATGATAGTGTTTCAAAAGTGCGTGGTTTACGGGCGGGGGCTGATGACTATCTGACAAAACCTTTTGACATGGATGAGCTGATTGCCCGTATCCTGTCATTAATCAGACGCTATACTCGTTTTAACCCAAAAGACGGGCAGTTACAGACATTTGATTTTGACGGACTGAGTATTGATTATAACAATCGTTCTATCCATGCGGTAAATGGTGATTATGAACTGCCACCGAAAGAATTTGATTTACTTTTGTTTCTTGCCAAAAATCAGGGAAAGATACTGACAAAACAGCAAATTTATGAAAATGTGTGGGGAGAAGATTATGTTTATGATGACAGCAATATTATGGCGGTTATCAGCCGACTGCGGAAAAAGATAGAAGAAAATCCAGGTAATCCACGGTATATACAGACAGTGAAGGGGATTGGCTATCGTTTCAACAGGGAGGTGTGAGTATTGTATACAGAAGCAGTTACAATGATTGCGCTGGGCGTTGCGTTTGTTTCTCTCTGTGGGGCTGTTTTTGTCGTCCGACGTGTAAAAAAGCAGATATTGGAAATATCGGATGCTTTGGAAGATATCAAAAACGGGAATGGAAACAGGCGTATTTTATCAGAAACACACGAGCTTGTATCTCCTCTTGCTTATGAGATTAACGATATTGTCCTGTCTTACGAAAACAGGATTTCTGACTGCCGCAGGACGGAAGAAACAAACAGGCAGCTTATGACGAGCCTTTCCCATGATGTAAGGACGCCGCTCACTACATTGATCGGATATTTGGATGCTGCACATAAAGGGATTGTTGAAGGAAAAGAACGTGATGACTATATAGAAACTGCCCGCCGGAAAGCCCACGATTTAAAAGAATATATAGATGTGCTTTTTGACTGGTTTAAGTTGGGTTCAAATGAATTTTCGATGAATATATCTATTGTTGATTTAACGGAACTGACACGGAACATACTGATTGACTGGATACCCATATTTGAAGATACACAGATAGATTTCACAGTGGACATTCCAGAGCAGCCGTTCCGGGTGCAGGTTGACCCGGACGGATATATGCGAATATTAAACAATCTGATACAGAATGTGATTTCCCACAGCCATGCGGATAAAATAAAAATAGCCTTATCACAGCAGGGGAGAAATGTAAAAATCCTTTTATCTGATAACGGCGTGGGGATTGATAAAGAGGATTTAAAGCATATTTTTGAGCGGCTCTATAAATGCGATAAAGGGCGGTCCGAAAAAGGCAGCGGACTTGGGCTGTCTATCGTACATCAGCTTGTAGCCAAACTGAATGGAACAATAACAGTGGAAAGCACACTGGGAGAGGGAACCGTTTTTATCCTGCTTTTCCCACTGACAGAATGAATCAGCACTGTTTTTTATGGTGGCAATAGAATCTCCGTCTTACGGGGGTTTTATTGTTTGCAGAGATTTGCTTTTTTAAATGCAAGGTTAATGCAAGGTTCGTGCAAGGTTAATGCAAGGTTGGCGTGATAG
>CAJUAE010000132.1 GCA_910583965.1 uncultured Lachnospiraceae bacterium | reverse complement strand
CCGAATTATAGAACGTGTTCCCTTGTATGTCAAAAGGATAGCCGCTAACCATATTACCTATGGCAAGTGCATGACCGTCAACTATGTCAGTGCCACGGCGAAAGGCATAACAATTAACAGTTGAGGCATCGTAGGTCTCAACACGGTCAAGAATAATAAAATCAGAATGAGGACTGTTTTTGATTTTCATGTCGTTGCAAATTATCTGTTGAAAAATTCAACCCTATGCCCATACGGGATACACCGTTGCCTACAACGAGGCTGGTTGTCAAAGTAAGTCGTTGCTCAGACTTCTTACCCTTCATAGCGTTATGACTAATTTTTAATCACGATGCAAAGGTAATATATATCGTAATCCGCTGCAAATAAATTAAATTAGTTTGAGATAAATGTCATTGGCAGGTACTGATAGTTGCATGAGTAAATACCAATATTTAACTCTTGATGTTGTTTAACTGGCTATTTATAGCTATCTTTGCACACAGAAATGAAGCCAAGTAGAATAAAATATGACCCCTATCTGAGTCTTGAAGATATTGCAGTAAACAGCGGTGTCTCTGTTGAGGCTGTTCGCCGTTACATTAAAAATAGACGTATAGACCGTAAATGTGACGAGGAGATAATCAGATATCATAAGGTAAAAAGAAAAATCAAGGATAATCCACATGTCACAATTCCACAAATCGCCACAAGTTTGTCAATGGCAATAGGAACTGTTCGTAAGTATGCAGATATGAAACGACCGCCACGCCCATCTCATGGCAAAATTTCAATGGTTGAGCAAATGCAACCTACTCTATACGTTTCTGTATCAGAGTCTGAAAGTGAGATACTGCGAGCGATACTTTTTACCTATCTTAATAACACACTAACTTATGATTGTGACCTTACGATAGGCAAAGGAGGGTTTTATCAAAATAGTGTGCCTTTACCTCGTTTTCTCTATGATATAAATCCATTGATGGATGGCGTTAAAAACCTCTCAGAAGCAATAAATCTTCCGAATGAAGTATTTAATTCGGTAGTCATCGACCTGCCATGCGCGATAGTCAAGCCCACAATAAGACGCAAAAAACAAATCTTTTCTTCGTTTGGCACTATCGAAGAGTTGTATGCTACCTATAAGAAAATGATAGAACTAGCTTGGCGATTACTGAAAGATGATGGTATATTGGTATTCAAAACAATGGATTTCAGTCTCAATAGTGAACCCTTGTGGATTTCTGATAAGTCAGTAGCCACAGCTGTTCAAACAGGGTTTTCGCTCATTGACAAGTATATCTATATTGACCGTAAAGCCGTCAATGCCATTACATCGTCACGCCGCAGAGCGTCAACCCCAGCACATGCCTATTTTTTTGTATTCAAAAAAAGACAAATAATATAAAATGGGGATGTAATTTTCTACACTCCCCATCCCACCTTTATTTTATCTGCCAATCTTTCAGGAATGTTTGGCAGTGAATCAGAATTTTCTCAAAAGCAGCTTTCATCTTCTTGTGTGTCTTGGAACTTTTTGAAAAGAATCCTCCAAGTTTTTTATTAGTGGGGAAAGAGCCTGTGAGAAGATGCTGATTGTTGTCTATTGACAACAAAGGATATTCGTTCTCCTTTGCCAATGCGTTATAGTCATTCACCAATGTTGTCAACTCTTTCCATTGATTTGGCGCATCTTCAGACAGATATAATTCTACGCTATCCAAAGAAGCCTTTTCAATCTCCACGCTCTCAAAATTGACTTCTCCATCATACAGCCATACATTCCGCACAAATTCAGAGAAAAGGTATGCCGCCTTCTCAGTATCTGTACCACAATCATAGGATTCTTGACTGAAAATAGGGGCATTTTCGAGTTTGGGTATACGCTTTTTGTCTTCGTCCGTTTTGCCCCAAAAATAGAGAATTATCGAAGCCTTGTTGGTGCAGTTTGTCGGCACTCCGATTAACCAGTCCACACAATACTCTCGATTATCAATATAGCCGCCATCCTCTGTGATTACTACGTTATTTGACATAGGGTTAATTCGCTTATCTGCAATCATTGTGTCCATGACTTCTTTGAGACCGTCAAGCATTTTTACGTCTGACCGCCTTACATAGTCGGATTGTTGGGGTTCAATTACGACTTCTTTGTTAGAGACTTGTGTAGGTGTTCCACACATAGGACACGCTTCGGATATTGCCGACATTTCGCATCCACATTTTGAGCATTTGATAGTTTCCATATTGTTGTTTTGATGTTTGTAAAAATCAGCACCTTTATCTCTCTGTCAAGAAGAACTAATACAAATATTTTATATAAATACTTGTATGCTTTCCCCATCGTATCTCTATTAAATTGTCATTGTCATAAACATACTCATAAGGAGACCAAGAGAATCCTTTTTCTAAATACTCATTACGGCTACGATTCCATTCAGTCGCTTCAATTCCTATAAAAGTATCGTATCTATCAACTATTCTATAGAGGTCAATATTGGTGTCATTTTTTATATCAAAATTGAAATCTTCTCGTCTATACTCTATCGCTCTTTGTGACACTCCTTTATCATACCGAATACCATCTATATAACAATATTCCCAATATGGTGCTAACTCTTGCTTATAGAAACATTTGCCGTTTTTGGGCTTATACCATTCTGTCCATCCACTTCCAACCATTTGCCACCAATTATGTTCTTTAGAATATTCGTATGTGTAATTATACTCATATTTTGCAACCGAACCATCACTACCGTAACTATATTCAGTTATTTTGACGATATTACCATGAAGATCAAAATCATACTCCCATTTCATATTACTATAATTATAATCATGACTTTTTCTTATAAGAGTATTGTCTTTAAGCATAAATTCTTCTCGCAATTTATCTTTAACAATACGTCCTTCTCGTGCATCAAAACCAGAGTAATAATACTTCAACCCTTTTAGTTTTAAATTATCCGAATAGGTATAAACATACTTTTTTGTATTATTTCTCAATTCTTCTCCTTCATATTCATGAACAATTAGAATCTCACTAATAACCTTCTGTCCACATTTATTTATTCTCTGAGCAAATGAACTAAAAGGGATGAGTAGTATAAGTGGTATTGATAGGACTTTACGCATACGTTATTCTATTTCAAGACGCTGTCAACAATTTTATTGTTAATAAAGATTTGAAGACATGTTGAAAAATCTATATTTGTTTTAATTGTATAAAGTCCTTGTATACCATTATTCCATTGAATTACAGGACAACCAAAACTCAAACTTGCATCTTCATCAAAACCGATGTTATTTGATGTACAGAATTTTTCAAATTCTGCTCCTTTAATGAAGTTGCCTGGCTGTGAAATATCAAAACGATAATTATCGATTATATTTTCGCTTTTGTTCTCATTAGTTTTTCCATATTGGGTAAGAGAGCGATACGTTACAGTTTGGAAACTAATTGGATAAATGTACTTATCTCCAAGAGTATATATTTGATTCCAAAATTGATGCTCGCACCAATCATCGCAATCATTTAACATTTGTCGTTCGGATTCTGTTGTCGAATCAATATTTTCAAATTGACCTTTTATTTCATTCCACAAATTCATTGCCTTAACTTTTGACCCTAATGTATTAACTTTTCCACGTGAGTTTTGTTGCTCCATAGAAAACCGATATGTCTTATTTATTATATTTCGGGTTGAAGTACCTAAGGATTCAAAAAAATATAGTTCATATAAAATCTTAGAGAATATTTTATATGATAGTTCTTCTATTGCATCGTTAAGAAAAATTGATTGATATTTTTCTTCAATTTTATATGTAGTCGGATTAAGAAACGGCATTATTCCTTTCCAAAATGCCTCATATAGTTTCTTTGTATTTTTAGTGGATATTATTTCTATTGTTAAACCTTTATATGTTTCATATTTAGCTTCAACGTTGAAATATCTGTGTATGTCCTTTGAGGAAATGTTATCTGCAAATGTCGAAATATATTGCAATAATTTATTTTCACCTAACTGTTGTGTATAAGTACCTTGTGCTACAAATTCTTTATGAATTTTGCTTATTTCCGCATAAATAATCCGTAGGTTGTTATTTTTATAATCGGAGAGTTTTATACTAAAAGATTTATTTCTTTCCACTATATCGGAATCTTTATAATCTTTTATATACTTATAAACATCTCTATACCTACTATCTTTTAATGGATATTCAAAATAGCGAAGATTTTTTTGAAGCTGCAATACATATTTATTCCATTGTTTATGTCGATACTCAACTTTATTCTTCATTTCATTTTCTATCTTACTGATGCCATCTGCATCCATACCAACTATATGGAGTTTTCTAAAATATTTGTCATTTTTAAAGGCATCAATCGAATTATTAGGAACATGAACTATTACCTTCTCATTAGTAAATCCCAAAAAATGGTCTGCCAAACTCGGAGGCGTATTACCCAAAAAATACACATCAGTAATGTTCTCAAATGGAAAAGGCACAATACTAATATGCTTTAGATTCTTGCCGAAAACTACTTTTTCAAGTTTTGTACATTGAGAAAACGCTCCCTCATCAATAAATGTTACGTGATTGGGAATATAAACAGAA
This sequence comes from uncultured Lachnospiraceae bacterium, assembly GCA_910583965.1. Taxonomy (GTDB): domain Bacteria; phylum Bacillota; class Clostridia; order Lachnospirales; family Lachnospiraceae; genus COE1. The sequence continues at coordinate 3,322 of CAJUAE010000132.1, read as the reverse complement.
GTACATTGAGAGTTTTGAAAAGCACGTCTTCCAATGCTTCCGACATAGATTTTATTACCGCTTTGATCCTCTACATATTCAGGAATTGCAAGGTCTTTATCGTTTTTCATAAAGGGAGTTCCCCATTGAGCCTTGTCGGCAAAATGCGCATAACCAATAACGGATATTCCTGTTACGTCTTCCCACCCATCATCAGTTCCAATTTGAGTTTGCCACACTCCCGAAGAACCAAAAGCAAATCCATCATAATACACTTGTGCTTGAATATTATTCATAACGCCAAGCATCAGTATAATGCAGCCACAAACAAAGCGCAATGCTAAAGTATTTGTTGGTGAGGTATTCATTTTGATAATATTTTAATGTTATGTTTTTTGAAATTCTATTTTAATCGATATACATCCCCGTTTTGCATAATCGTGCCGTTAGAGGCATTTACATAAAAATGTAACGCACCGCCTCCACCGTATGGCGAATTTGCTACTATAGTAGCAGTACTGCCAGAAATATTTGTTACCCTTGGGGCACCTGTCAATGCCCTGTCATTTAAATATGCGGCATTAAAGTTTATTTTAAGTCGGTCACCATCATTATAGAAAGAATTTTCGGAGGTATACGTCAACACATCGCTTGGAGTTCTAAAAGTAGTCCTCTGCTTATTGTTTTTATACGAAGATTCGAGAACACCGCTATTTGAATATCCCCCATACGAGTATGAATCTGAAGCCTTATGATAATAAACACCATCTCCAAACTCAATGCGTTCTTTGATATTGTCTAGGCAGGCATAATTGTCGCCAAAATGGATTTCATTATCACTAATGCTGTAACGTCCATTATATCTCATTCCGTCATTATTGCTTGAAATCATTTGAGCATCTCTATCAATACACAATCTCGCATTTGCCCGTTGCCGTCCAAACATTCCCATATCTATCATTTCGTGACATTCCCAAACGCCATGAATCCATTCGGGACCTTTCTGTTGCTCCTCTTCTAAGCGTCTTTGTTCTTCTGCTGCTATACGTTCCAAGTATTCTTTCTTAATAAGTTGTTCTTGTTTATATGCCTCTATCTTTTTGAGGTCGGTATCAGTGAAAGTTGAATTTCCGTCCATATCAATATAGCCATAAACAGTAAGTCCGTGCGGCTCATACTGGTGTTGATGAGACTCTGCATCCTCTACGAATATGGATGCCAAAGCCACACCATTATCACCTAACTCCAAATAATTGTATTTGGCATGGATGACAATTTTTCCGTCATTTGATTTAAGCCCTTTTAATTCAACATCATCACCATAGATGCTCTTTTCTGTACTTGTATAGACTGTGTACATATTATCTTTCTCAAAAACACGAGGTGATATATTTGTCGGTTTATCAACCTTTTGTAAATCCTTGTTGATAAACATTGTTACTTCCTTACCTTCGCTATTTAGGGATTCAAATGAATATATGTTCTTATATGAATGTGTACTCTCTTTTTTCAAATATGAACAATAAGTTCCGATAGTTCCCATTGCTGTTGGAGAATAGAAAATATATTTTGTTTCTGTAATTTGCCCATCAGATTTGAGAATATAAAGAGGCATTTCACTATCAACCGCAGCTATGGCTGCACCGTCAATAAAATCACTGGCATAGCCGAATTGACACGGTATCACTAATTCACCTTTAGTATTGATGTAGCCAAACTTATTATCTTTTTTTACAAGTGCAAGTCCTTCGCTAAACGGATATAACTCATCAAATTGATGTACCATATTTATAAATCCAGACGTAATCTCAGCATCCGAAGTCGTAGGGTTTCTACTGTTTAGATTCCACCATACGCCTCCTATTGCGCATGATACAATAATAACAAATACTGTAATAATCCATCCTTTCCCCTTCTTTGAAGGCTGAGGATTATTATCATTACGATTGTCGGTATCAAAGTTCTGCATTTCTTCTATGGGACACCCACAATTAGGACAGAACTCTGCTTTATCCGACATCTTATTTCCACATTCCTTACATTTGATTAGTGCCATATCTCTTACGCTTTAATTACCATAGACTTTAAATTCTGAAATACATAAATCTTTCCATTTTCGACCGAAATAGTAGCCATCATTGTTTTTGGTTGAAAATATCAGACCTATTTTATTCGTAGGCTTGGAATTATCAAAGTGGGGACTTACAACTAAACTTTGAGGTTCAACAGTATCTTTTAATTTTCCTCTGTAAATTATATCGCTCTCATTGGGAAGTTCCTCTACCATATAATCTTCCCTATAAATAGTAATCCATGCAGCACGAGTGTTATTAAAAAAAGAAGCCTCATCCTTTCCATATCCATTAACAATTTCTACTTCACTAACCGTATGGCAATTTATAGTAAAAATAGGGCCAAACAAAGCATCACAATCATAGATAGGGCTATCAAGGTTTACTGCCCAAGCCGTTTTTATATTGCCATCTATAAGATTATCGGCAGTATATGTAGCTATTTTGCTTGGAGGCAAATGATAGGCACACTCTGCCTTAGATATTCCAATTTCGTGAGTCTTATTTAGGCTTTGACCAGCCTCTGCCATAGAATCATTAGATATATTATTCCCGATTTTATCTGAATCTTTTTCGTTTAAAGCAAAGGGGGCTGTATATATAAGATAGCCGATACCACATCCAATAATAAGGATGGCGAGAACTGTAAATAGCCATTTTGAACAGATTGATTTATTTGTCGATTGTTGTGTCTGTTGAGTAGTATATATTGTTTCGATTTTGGTAGTGAGCGTATATCCACATTTCGGACATGCTTTTGCTTTGTCTGATATTGTCGCCTTACAGTTGGGGCAGTTGATTAGAGCCATAGACATAAGTATTTTACACCCTATGGCTCAATTAGATGTGATGAATAATTGATTAACGTAGGCACATAAAAAAGGTGAGCCACCTTCAGAATCATCTTTCGATTGCAGCCTCACCACAAGGCTCAGAAGTAAAGATAACACGAAATAGCAACTCACCATGCTGTATATCGTGTTATGGATATGCAGGCACGTGAGAAGCGTCTTCAGTGCATCTCTGACTTCTGATTTTGCAAGGTGGTGATTCGCAATCGTCAGAGGAAGCCGAAAACCTTCCTATATATGTCTGTCAAAAGGATGTGACCGAAGCCACTACGCCAATTAACAGTGCAAATATAGCAAGAATTTTCTTATCACGCAAAGTTGAGCTGCTATTTCAGCGCAAAATTAACTCGAAATATCAATAATCGGGAACCAAAGGCTGATTTTAACTTAAGTCCAGAGTTGAGGCTATATAATCTTTTA
>CAJUAE010000131.1 GCA_910583965.1 uncultured Lachnospiraceae bacterium | reverse complement strand
ATTTTCCCTTATAATTTGAAAAATAGATGATAAAGTATTCATGAAACAACCCTAAATGTTTGCGTTTATTGCTTGAAATCCCTTCATATATATGATATATTGAAAAAAATATAACCAATTTGCATTTGGTTCATATATTGTATTAAACGCACTCTTTGCACTGCATACAAATCTACAGTACAAACTGAGCAGGCCGAGGGATTACCCTATGGAGCCGGGTCGCCTATGCGACAGTGGATATTTCTACATCCGCGGGACAGTAGTTGCTAATACTGAAACGTGGGTGTTTTTCTTTTTTCTAAAAGTCTATATTCCCCATATTTCATAAAGATTAAAAAAACGCAAATGCTATAGATTCGTAAATAGCAGTATTATTTATTACTTTTCACACACCATGCACTTACTGCATGGTGTCAAAGTCAGCGCCATGCATGTTTTGTGGCATTTGATGTGTATCAATTGTTGCAATGGACATCAAATTATCTGAAGGGAGTACGAACATTGGCATGAGTGTGAATTGTAATTATTATTTTTAGAAAAAGGTGGAATTTCTATGAAAAAAGGATTGACAAAAAGTGAATTTGAAGAAGTTGCAATGAGAGTCTCTTTTGTAAGTATTGTGGCGAATATTCTATTGTCTGTATTTAAGTTGCTGGCAGGAATTTTTGCACATTCGGGGGCAATGGTTAGTGATGCTGTTCATTCTGCGTCAGATGTGATTAGTACCATTGTAGTAATCATTGGTATTAGGTTGTCGGGAAAGGCATCAGACAAAGAACATCCTTATGGACACGAGCGCATGGAATGTGTGGCGGCAGTTATTCTGGCGACAATTCTGGCGTTTACTGGATTTGGGATTGGCTATACTGCTATGATAAAAATCTTATCAGGACAGTATACCAATCTGAGAGTGCCTGGAATTTTGGCACTTGTGGCAGCGATTATTTCCATTGCAGTGAAAGAGAGTATGTATTGGTATACAAGGATTAATGCAAAAAGGATTGATTCAAGTGCGCTTATGGCCGACGCATGGCATCACCGTTCAGATGCACTTTCTTCTGTGGGGGCATTGATTGGTATTGCTGGATCAAGGCTCGGATATCCTGTTTGTGATGCGGCCGCGAGCTTATGTATTTGTTTTTTTATCGGGAAAGCAGCATATGAGATTTTCAGAGACGCCGTTGATAAAATGGTAGATAAAGCCTGTGATGAGTCTGTCGAGAATGATTTGAAAAATTGTGCGCTGGCACAGGAGGGCGTACTTGGGGTCGACCTCCTGCGCACAAGAGTTTTTGGCAATCGCATTTATGTAGATATTGAAATTAGCGCGGACGCTAATGCATCTCTGCGCGATGCACACAAAATTGCGGAACATGTACATGACTCTATAGAGCAAAGTTTTGCCAGCGTAAAGCATATTATGGTACATGTCAATCCCGCAGAATAAAGATAGAACATATATTTAGAGAATCTGCTGTTCAATTTTGGAGGATAATGTATCAAATTTGTTGTCATAAATTAAATTTAGGAGACTGTCAAGTTTTTTCAATGCCTGTATAATGCGCTGCGGATCACAGAGCTTTTTCTCAAGGGCGATAGCAAGTTCATTGACGTCGAGGACTTTGACAAAGCCGTCAGGATAGATAACGACATCAGCCAGAAGGTCCGTGACGATAAGTGCGTTTTCCTTTTCTTTATACTGATAATCTACAATATCACAATACCAGTGGAGAAATGTATTGTCTTCTCGGTATAATTTGCTCACTTTATAGCCGTGGTTCAAAAAATAACAAGAATAACCATACTGAAAATCTTGACGCGGCTTTAAGGTGTTCCACTTTGTGATGATCAGGTCTTTTGTCTGTTCTAGGATAATGTCATCTTTCAACAGAATACACTCATCAGGTATCATGCGTTTGCGGTAAATTTTTAAATGATCCATGGCATAGACTCTCCTTTATAATCCTAAACTTAACCTTTATTCTCGCAAGCTGAATCAAGCGACTGCGAAATAAATATTTAGCAAAGGCCGCAAGTGTCTCATACCCCAGCTTGTTATAGGGGATGACTCAAAAGAAAAAGGCTGTGTTTATAGTGTAACGCATTTTTTCAATGGCTTCAATGTTTTTCCTATGCTTTTCCAAAGAAATAGCAATTATCGTTACTTTTAGTCATTGCACTTTAGACAATTTTAACGTATAATCAAAACAGTTATCAAAGAATGTATCATTGTATAAGTTAATAGAAACACATAAGGAGGCGACAACATGAGACAGTTTTTTGGAATGAGCCAAAGCGGAGATTTGATGGAGGCGCTTAGCACATTGGAAAATCCTCAATTTATAATGCTAATGTCCAATAATGCTCAGTTTGAGAAACATGTAAAGGCGTTGGAGAAATACTATCCAGGGGTTCCGAGTATCGGCTGTGTTGGCATGAGTTATGATACTAGAATGGTGGAGGAAGGAGTTGGTGTAGTAGCGTTTCTTGATGGCGTAAGTGCTGCGGCAAATGTTCTAGAAGAAGTTTCTGTTATGCCAGTAAAATACATAAGCCGTCTAGAGGAAGATCTTCAAAAAGTAAATGCGGCGAGTGAAGATACAATATGCATTGATTTTTGTTGCGGAAATGATGCCTGTGTGCTGACGACAATCAATACTGTACTTAGGCAAAGGGGTATTTCTTTGGTCGGCGGAACAGGAGATGCAGGAAAGGTATCCGTAAACGGGAAAATTTATCAGGATGCAGTAGTATATGCGTTAGTGCGCAATCATAATGGCAGAGTGAAAACTTATAAGGAGAATATATATCGCAAACTTGGTAATTATCGATTTATTGCTGCGGATACGGACAAGGAAAATTATGTGATAGGAACTCTCAATGGGAAATCTGCAAAGCAGGTTTATCAAAGTATTCTCCATGTGACAGACGAGCAGATTTTGACACAGACATTTCAGAATCCATTTGGAAAAATTAATGGAGATGATATCTGTATTATTTCTATAAAAGAGGTTCAGGGAGATGCGCTTGCATGTTTTCGCCAGGTGAATGATTCCGATGTTTTAATTCTGCTTCAACTTGCGGATTACGAAGAAGTTGTACAGCATACAATTCGGACAATTTGCAAGGATTTTCCACAGCGTTCCGCAGTCTTTTCTGTAAACTGTCTATTTCGATATAAACTGTTCTGTGAGCGTGATTATATGCAGACCTATTTGCAACAGATGGCAGAACTTGGAAGTCATGCAGGGCTTGTCGGTTATGGTGAACATTACAACAATCGGTTTGTCAACCAGTCTATGACCTGTGTAGTGTTTGAGTAAAGCAAGGAGGATAACAGGATGTTTTTAAACTTTCCATGGAAAAAGACAGGCAAAAATAGAAAGAATATGCAAAATCTTTCTCCAATACTGCATGTGACAGACAATTTGAAAGAGTATCGTAATGAATTAATTGGCAAAGAAGTGGAGTCTTTGTGGGAACTTGGTATGGTTGGTAGTTCTTTTAAGGAAGTGATGAGAAGGGCAGATCATTTTCATGAGCAATTGTCGGAATTTGAACAGTCCTTTTCTGATATTAATACCGCAGCGGGGCAGTTTGATGAAGTGCGTGGATCGATTAGCGGGGCTGTAGCGGAAGCGCAAGATAAGGTTGAGGAATTAAAGAGTACTTCTGTGCAAGTGGAGCGTTCTTACAGCGATATGGAACAGACTTTTGAGCAATTACAGTCCGCAGTGGATGGTATTCAGCGGTGTATGAAAAAGATTATTTCAATTGCAGAACAGACAAATATTTTAGCAATTAACGCGTCGATTGAGGCGGCAAGAGCTGGTCAATCGGGAAAAGGGTTTTCTGTAGTTGCCTCTAATGTGAAGGAACTTGCAGACGAGATTAAGGGTCTTGCAGAGGAAGTGGATACAGGGATTCATGAAGTTGAGCGCGGAACAGGAAAACTCAACAATAGTATTTCTATATCACAGCAGGCGCTAGATCGCAATATAGATACAGTCAACAGTACTTATGAATCATTTAATAAAATTATTACAACAGCGGAGGGTACAATAACCGTTCAGGCAGAAATCTCAGATGTAATTGACAATGCGCATAGAGAGTTACAGACAATTGGACAGTTTTTTGATGAGATAAAGCATCAATATAAAGAGGTGGTTCGGCATATTGATCGCGCCAATAATCTTGGAACAATAAAGAGTGCAATGTTTGAAGATATTGACAATATGTTGTCTCAGATTCGTCCTTTGGTGGAGGAGATGGCAGAGAGCAGGGAAACTATATAAAATACATTGAATTGTATGCAGTTTTGAGATATAATTCTATAGGAAACAATGTGAAATCAAAGATTTCACCATCTTAATTTAAGTGATTTCATGTCCCAAAACGCAAAAGACAGCGTTTTTCATATCTATTTGAGCCGCCAAAGGCGGCATGAGGAATTCGTATAGAAAATATACAATTATGAAGGAATAATTTAGGAGGGAAGTTATGACAGTACAAGAGTTCTATGATGAGGTAGGCGGTGACTATAATGATATTATGTCACGATTGCGAACAGAGGACAGAATCAAAAAGTTTGCAGGAATGTTCACAAGAGATGGAAGCTTTAATATGCTTGCAAAAAGTATTCAGGATGGAGATGCGGAGGAGGCGTTTCGGGCTGCGCATACCATGAAGGGAATGTGCCAGAATATGGCGTTTACAAGGCTTTACCAATCTAGTCATGAGATTACAGAGATTCTTCGTGGAAAAGATTTGGAAGCGGCAAAGAAAATGCTTGACGTAGTGACAGAGGATTATAATATTGTGATTGCAGGTATAGGGAAATTACTGGAACAGGAGTGAGAAAGTAGTGGAAATAATAGAAAAAGATACCATTTTAATAGCAGATGATGCAGAATTAAACCGTGAGATGATCAAATTTATATTTGAGGAGCAATACAATATTCTACAAGCCAAGGACGGGGAGGAGGCTGTGAAGTTAATCACAGAGAATAGCGATCGACTGTGTCTTTTGTTTTTGGATTTGCTGATGCCAAAAATGTCTGGATTAGATGTGCTGCGTTTCATGAATGAGAAGGATTATATTGACTATATTCCTGTTATCATGATTACAGGGGAGGCGACAGATGAGACGGATGAGAAGGCGTATGAATACGGTGCTTCTGACATTATCTACAAGCCATTTGCACCAAATGTTGTCATGCGGCGTGCCAAGAATATTATAGAGCTTTTTGAACATAGAATTGATGTGGAGCGCAAATTAGAGATGCGCACAAGACAATTGCGGGAGAGTCGAGAAAAGCTGGAGCGAAGCAATGAATTTTTGGTGAATGCACTTAGTTCAGTAGTGGAGTTTCGGAGTCTTGAGTCTGGAGAACATATTCAGAGAGTGAAATATTTCACAAAGATTTTCTTAAAATATCTTATGAAATATTATCCCAAATATGGTATTACAAAAGACCAAGCTGCATTGATTGTCAGTGCATCGGCACTTCATGATATCGGCAAGATTGCGATACCCGATAGTATTCTTTTAAAGCCCGGAAGACTTACACAGGAAGAATTTGAGGAAATGAAACGGCACACAGTTTATGGCTGTGAAATTTTGGAGAAATTCAAGCAAGAGGACAATGAATTTTATCATTATTGTTATGATATTTGTAGATATCATCATGAGCGCTATGACGGAAATGGATATCCAGACAGCCTAAAGGGAGACGAGATTCCTATCTGGGCACAGATTGTTTCAATCATTGATGTGTATGATGCGCTGGTGAGCAAACGAGTATATAAGAGCGCGTATGCTGTGGAAGACGCAATCCATATGATAATGGATGGGGAATGTGGTGTTTTCTCGTCGGAGATACTCGACTGTTTCCAACTTGCCAAGGCAGAACTGCTTATTATGACAGAAGAAGGATTTTCTTTTGCAGATGTAGAGATTATTGAGTAAAAGGTAATCGTCCAATCTAGGATTTTGTACTAGTTGTAAAGTCCGTGAAATAGTTATGAAGTTGAGATGTATCAACCACCATGGAGTGGTTTTGTATGGCTTGATACTTGCAACTGGAAGTACAAGGCTGAACGGCTGTAGTAAAAGCTGTTAAAATCAGACATTTACTAGACATTTTTACCAATTTTTTGTATAATGAGTTTTGGGCGTTGTGAAAGATTGGCGTTAGAATGGTATTATTGCATCAGGATAGGCATATGGAGGTAAAGAAATGGGAAAAGATAAAAAATATAAGAAGTCAGTTTATCGCTCGCTGGCTGTAATATCCCAGTTTGGTATTAACATGCTTGTCCCAATCTTTTTATGCTCCTTTGCGGGTTTGTTTCTGGACAGAAAGCTAGGAACCGCATTTTGGTTTGTTTTGTTATTCTTTGTAGGCGCTATAGCGGGATTTCGGAATATTTTTATTCTGGCAAGGGATATTTACGAGGGAGATGACAAACATGAGGACAAGGCTTAAAAAAATTAATATTGCGCTGCCGGGACTTCTCTTTGGAATTATTTTGTTTGGTGTGATATGTCAGGCAGTTGGTTTATTTCTCGTAACAGATAAGGCAAACTATAGTGTAGGACTCTGGGTAGGAGTACTCACTGCAATTTTTATGGCCTTTCATATGGCGGTTACGCTTAATTCTGCTGTGGAAAGGGATGTAAAGGAGGCGCAGGCAACAGTTACAAGACAAAATATCATCAGATATCTTGTGGTGATAATTATTTTGGGTATTCTGATGACAACAAAAATCGGCAATCCATTGGCTGCTTTTGCTGGAATTATGGGATTGAAAATATCCGCTTATCTACAGCCGTTGCTTGCCAGGTGGTTCCATGAACCAGACAATGGGAAAACTGAATAAAAAAGAAATTAAGGGGGTGAGTGTATGGGAGCAGGAATATTGTTATCTGGTGCGGACAACATTGATTTTATGATACATGGCGTATTTCAGTATGAGCTTTTTGGACAGAAACTGTGGATAACCACCACGCATGTATGTCTGTTTATTGTCATGGCAATTATCATTATATTTTGTTTGTGTGCAAACAAGGTAGTCAAACATGCTACAGAGGTTCCAGGAGCGTTTCAAAATGTTGTGGAGCTTATTGTTGAGAAGCTTGATAGTATGATTAAAGGTGTTATGGGGAAAAATGCAACAGCTTTTGCCAATTATATTGGCACACTGTTTATCTTTATTCTTATCAGCAACATTTCGGGGCTGATGGGACTTAGGGCACCAACAGCTGATTACGGTGTGACATTTGCACTTGGTTTGATTACGTTTACTTTAATTACCTTTAACAAATTCAAATACCAGAAAGTTTCAGGCGTGATTAAAGGACTGTGTGACCCATGGCCAATCTGGGCACCAATCAATGTGATAGGTGATATAGCAGTTCCTATTTCGCTGTCACTTCGTTTGTTTGCAAACGTTTTGTCAGGAACCGTTATGATGGCACTACTCTATGGTCTGCTTGGCTTTATTGCTACAGGCTGGCCAGCAGCGCTTCATGTGTACTTCGATTTGTTCTCTGGTGCTATCCAGACATATGTATTTTGTATGTTGACAATGACATACATCAACAATGCAATCGAGGGGTAATAATACAAAGGGAAATTCCAGCCAGTGCAGTGCATGGGTTGAGAATGATAAATTAATCAATTAAGCAGGAGGAATGAATCATGGAATTTAATTCAAACTTTATCTTAGGTTGTTCAGCAATTGGCGCAGGTCTTGCGGTTATCGCAGGTATTGGACCTGGTGTAGGCCAGGGTATTGCTGCTGGTCATGCAGCGGCAGCAGTGGGAAGAAATCCAGGTGCGAAGTCTGATGTTACTTCCACTATGCTTCTTGGTCAGGCAGTTGCAGAGACAACAGGTCTTTATGGTTTGCTTGTGGCGATGTTGCTACTATTCGTAAAACCTTTGGTACCATAATCAAAATGAAGATATTTTCTAAATCAGTAGAATGATAAAAGGAGGTACAAAGGTATGGTGAATCACACCATGATACTCGCTG
>CAJUAE010000130.1 GCA_910583965.1 uncultured Lachnospiraceae bacterium | reverse complement strand
GCATGAATTTCCGGAACTGTTCATGGGTGATAAGTTCTGACAGGAGCAGCGTGTTAATTTTTTGGTCTTTGAGAAGTGTCAGGGCAGCGTTACTTAGGTGCAGATCGGACAGGGCAACATTGTCAAGCTGTCTGTTTTCGGTCAGACCAAGCAGATAGTCTGCTGATACTTCATAGAATTTTGCCAAGTCAGCGATATTCCTATGGGGTATCTCTTTATAATCATCAGATTCATAAGAGCCAAGCGTGGAAGCTGGGATTTTCGTCTGCTGTGATATCTGTTCTAAGGTCAGTCCCTTTTCCACACATAGGTCTTTCAGGCGTTCCTGTATGCTTATTTGCGTTTTCATGGATAAATCTCTCCTTTACGAAAACAGAATACCACACAAAGCGGCAGATTCCTACCGCATTTATCCAGCATGATAGAAAAATTCAATTATTTGTAGAATTTCTGACATGATGGATATACGGGAAAGCAGGCTTTTTTATTGGATAATGACAGTACAATTAAATGACTGTCCAAGCTGATATAAACCGCCAAGACCAATTTTAAGAAAATTTGAGCGCCAATATTGGACGACACAGCGCCGACAAGGGTTGCCTGTCAGGAAACAGCAAGGGGAGAACAGCAGATTTATAAAACTGCCCAATTTCGGGCAGAAAAGCTCGGTACCGGCAGGGTGTTGCCAAATAAATTCAGAACCGGTTCGGCACCGGAGAAAGGGGTATGGAATGAAATTATCGAGATACGAACAGGAGGTCGTCATCAACCTCAATGCAGATGAGGATGAAGCAACAGTTTATACAGCAAATCCGACGTGGATGCGAAAGATGGATAAGTTGTGTAAGGAGTTTCCAGAGGTAATCTGTTTAAAGTCATGGACAGAAGTGAGCAAAACTTATGTTTTACCGAAAAGTCTTGTTAGAATTGGAAAGCCAAGAACATTAAGTGAGGCACAGCTTAGACATTTACGGGAGTTGCAGAATAAAGTATAAATGTTCCCCAAATTGGGTGATAGTAGCTTTTAAGGATTGTTAAGGTTTCAGATAAAGACAGTTAAGATTTTAAATGCTATTATATGTGGCATAGAGAATAGCAGTATCCTAAAAGTTAAGGAGAATGATCATGAAGAAATTATTAGGAGTTTTATTGACAATGGCTATGGTTATTATGATAGCATTATTTACAATGAATCAGGGAAAGGCAGCAAATGAAGATTTAATTGAGATACCAAATGCAGTAAAATCTGTTGATATTGTTTTCGGTGGCGGAGATCTTTATGTGGAAACATGGGATAAGGAAGAAATTGGCTTTAAAGTTGAGAAAGGTCAAAACAGCAACGGATTTGATTATCAATGTTATATAGAGGACAGTGTACTTTATGTAGACGGCTCACAGAAGACTGGAAATGCAGCAACGAAAGGGGATAATAAAGTATATCTCTATATTCCAATAGATAAAAAGTTTGATGGATTTATATTGGTAAGCGGAAATACGGATGCTCATGTGGAAAATATAAAATGCGAAAATCTTCAAATTGATGCAGCTATTGGGACAGTTGACATAGTGGGTTTTACTACTATTGATGCTAATATCATTTTGGGAATGGGAACAATAAATGCAGAAGGTAAAATTACAGGCAATGCCGATGCCTTGTGCAGCGCAGGAACTTTAAACGTAAAACTTGCCGACGCAGAAAGTGACCATGACTATTTAATTAATACATCTTTCGGTAAAATTAACATTGGAAATACTTCTTACGGAATGATGAGTGAGAAGAAAATTATTAACGCCACATATAGTAAATTTGACTTAGAATGTGTTGCAGGTCAAATTAACTTTGAATTTGAAAATGATTAAATTAATATTGAGTGATTGTTTTAATGAAGAACGGATTATTTTAGGAGGAAACAAATGGATAAATCTATGGATGTTGTTATCAATACAAAAAAGTTATGTAAAAGTTATATAAATGGAGAGGTACAGCAGCACATTATCAAGAACATGGATATTCAGCTTTTTAACAGGGATTTTACTGTTTTCATGGGACCATCTGGTTCCAGAAAATCCACTCTGCTCCATATGCTTTCTGGAATGGACAGGGTAAGCATGGGAGAAATCTATTTTAAGGGCACTAATTTCACAAAATACTCTGAAAAGCAACTAGCACAGTTTCGGAGGATAAACTGCGGTTATGTTTTTCAACAGATTTATCTTATTAACAGTATGAATCTTATGGATAATGTACTGGTAAGCGGTCTGCTTGTAGGTAAAAACAAAAAGCAGATAGTACAAAGGGGAAAAGAACTGTTTATGGAAGTGGGACTTACAGAGAAAGAGTGGGTAAAATACCCTTCACAGATTTCAGGTGGACAAATGGGAAGGGTAGGGATCGTCAGGGCACTGATAAATAATCCTGAAGTTGTATTTGCAGACGAACCAACGGGGGCACTTGATTCTGCGTCTGGAAAGGCAGTCTTAGATCTGTTGACAGAATTTAATCATAGAGGTCAAACTATCATTATGGTAACACACGATTTGAAATCCGCTTTAAGGGGAAACAGGATTCTTTACCTCAAGGATGGACGGATAGATGGTGAATGTGTGCTTGGGACATATGAAGGCGAAACAGAAGAAAGGAAAGAGAAGTTGATTTATTTCCTCGAAAGGATGGGGTGGTAAAAGTATGGTAGAAAATACATTATTGCTAATAAGATCAAATATCAAAAAGAGCAGAAGAATTTCGATTGCTTTTTTTCTTTTCATTATGCTTACAGTATTGTTATACCATACAGGAAGCCAATTAACCGAAGGGTTTAAAAGGCTGTATCAGGAAAAAATCGTTGAAACAAACAGTGCTGATTTTGCAGCAACTCTGCCTTATGCTTTTTGTGAAAAATATCAGAATGAAATTATTGATTTTGGACAGGTGAATGAAGAAATATCAGAGATTGAAGTAATTGATGCAATATTAATAAAAAATTCAAATATCCAAGACGGTGATGGGGATTTGATTAATGGTGGATGGACTTTCAGGAATGCCGACAGGACAGAACAACTGTCTTGCCTAAAAATAGCAGAGAGGCTGGATGAGATGCCAGCAGATGGTATCTATGTGCCTTATGTGTGCAAAACATTCTTTGGTTTCCAGTTAGGCGATATGCTTAATATCTCATTCGGAAATAAGCAAGAATCGTTTACTATTGCAGGTTTTACAGAGGATGTGCTTTTTGGCAGCAGGTCATATCTTGCTTTTGATTTACCGGAAAGCCAATTTTATTCTTTAAGAGAGAAGGCAGGGGCAGATGCAGAGGCAGCGATTGTTTTAGTCAGGGCGGAAGGAAAAGCAGGCGAAGTATCAAATAAGTTTTCAGAGTTTATATCCGAAAAAGGAAACGAATTGGACTTCTATTCCAATTCAGATATAGAGTATGCCGAAAACAGTCGGAGCAATAATATCAATATTTATGTTGTGGTTATGAATGTTGCTTCAATGATAGGCATAATTGCCTGCTTTGTTGTCATTGGATTTCATATGAAAAATACGCTAGATAAGGATTCAAAAGAATTAGGAGCATTAAAGGCAATTGGTTATACAGGATCTTGGCTTGTAATAACATATGTTATACAATTTCTTTTGCTTGGGCTGCTTGGTTCTGTGGTTGGTGTAGCTGTTTCCAAAGCCGTTATGCCTATGATTGTAGGGAGTATTGCTACAGATATTGGTTTTGTATGGAATACGGCATTTTTAGGGCAGACTGTAATACGGGATATTTTTGTTATTCTGGTAATGATCGGTGTTATTACTTTGTATTTGTCAAAGGGAATCATCATGCTTAGACCAGTGGAGGCTTTTCAGGAAAGAACTAGTATATCCTGCTGTAAAAAAAGCAGGTTGACAGTAGAGAAAATGCCATTTCCTATAAATTTATCCATTTCACTAAAAATGATAGATTTTGAAAGAGTAAAAAGTATATTCATAAGTCTTACAATAGCTGTAATCATGTGTGTGGCTGGTTTTGCCGTTATTTTATATGCAAGGCTGGTCAAAGATGATGATGGACTGCTGCAGATCGTCGGTGCAGAGGTTTATTCCGTAAATATTCAGGCGGTTATATCAGAAGAAACAAGGAAAATAGCAAGTGGATTGGATAAACCAGAAGTGCGTAAGATTATGACCGCTATAGAGCCGGGTTCTTCAAGGCTTTTATGTGAAGACACTGTATACGCATCATTAGGGGTGTACAGTGATTATGAGGCATTGGAAAATCCTTCTGTATATTCAGGTCGTTATCCAAAACATGAGAATGAAGTTGCGATTTCAGGCAATCTGGCAAATGCATTAGATAAGAATATCGGAGATACAATAAAAATCAGTCAGATTTTTCAGGAAACGACAAAAGAGGAAGAATATCTTGTTGTGGGCTTTACACAGGGAACTTATACGGGAGGAATGGATATATACCTTACAATGGAAGGATTAAGGCAGATTGAACCAGAAGCAGAGTGGCAGACAATCCATGTCTATTTAGAAGTGGGTGTTGACACAGAGAAATTCTGCGCTGCACTGGAAGATGAATTTAAAGGCAGGCTGTCATATGCCGGAAGTTTTGACCAGATATTTTACTCGCAGTTTTCGCCTATTGTTAGCAGTGTGTCGGCAATTGTGCTCTTTATAGTCCTAATTATGCTATTGATTATCATAATTATGGGATATTTTGTGACAAATTCTATTTTGTTGACACGAAAAGGGGATTTTGGGATAATGAAAGCGTTAGGATATTCTACCAGACAGATTGTAGTTCAGACTGTGATGACATTTATGCTCTATATTGCAGTCGGAAGCATCATAGGAAGTATTTTCTTATACTGTTGTTCCAATATCCTGATAGTAACTTTGTTTAGCGGAATGGGCGTTCATAAAATTGCGTTTGCGTTTCCGGTAATCTGGATTGTTTCACTCATATTATGTGCAGAATTGGTTGGTGTGTTTACCGCAGTTGTATCAGCATTAAAAATTAGGAAGATTGTTCCTTGTAATCTTATAAGGGCGGAGTAAGATGCCGATGTATCTGCCGCAAGAAAGGATATGATATATTTGACATATGATTGTTTGATTGTTGAAGATGAGAAGCCTTTAGCAGAAAACACCTGCAAATACTTAAATCTGTCGGGAATCCGTTCAGAGGCGGTATTTAGTGTAGAGGGATATTATCAATTTATGGATGCCAATACTGCACGCATGATTTTACTTGATATCAATCTTGGGGATGGATGTGGATACAATTTATGCAAGCAGATAAGGGAGGAAACACAAATTCCTATTGTGTTCATCAGTTCTCAAACAGGAGAAGAAAGTATATTATTAGCGTTAAATGTCGGTGGAGATGATTTTATATGCAAACCGTATTCATTGCCGATTCTTTTGGCTAAAATTAAGGCTGTGTTACGAAGATACTCTGTAAAAGAAGAAAATGGGATTGTTTCTTTTGGAGAATGTGAAGTAAATATAGAAGAAGAAACGGTATTAAGAAAGGGACAGCCGGTTTCGTTGAAAAGGATGGAAAAGAAACTGCTGTTCCACCTTATAAAAAACAGGAACAGACTAATTGAAAAAGAGGAACTTTTCAAAGAGGTGTGGCAGGAGGATTATGTTGGCGATGGAACATTGAATGTCCATATAAGAAAACTAAGGGAGAAGATTGAAGAAAATCCCTCTAATCCTGCCTATATCATCACAGAGTATGGAAAGGGTTATACTTTCGTATTAAAGGAGAAGTAAGGTGAAGCGTTTTATTGCCGAAACTGTTTGCTTTTATCTTTTGGCTTGTGTATTGCTGATCTGTTCATTTTCTGATGATTCAGAGAGCAAAATAAAAAATGCAGAGATTAATGACATTGTATTTACAATTAAAAAATATTATCCAGATGTAGACTCTGCAATAAATATATTGCAGGGATATGAAACTGACTATATAGTGATCGGAGAAGATGGCAAAGAAGTAGGGGCATCAAGGCAGAAGTTGGTTACGGATTATAATTATGATTATATACATAGGGATTATAGTGTTGAAATATCAAAAGATGGAAAGATTCAGGGAAAGATAATATTTATCAATAGAAAGCCTGATACAAAGAAAAAATATCAGCTATTTTGTGTCATTATCATTATGCTATTCTTGCTGAAAGATGTATTAACAATTTTATATTTGAGAAAAAATGTACTATATCCAGTAAAGAAAGTAAATGAATTTGCAAGGCTGATCTCAAAAGGAAATCTGGATATTCCGGTTGGCAGGGCTGATAGTAGCTTTTTTGGGGCATTTTCAGAAAGTTTTGATATTATGAGGGAAGAATTGGTTTATGCTAAAAGGAAGGAACAGGAAGCCGATAAGCAGAGGCGGGAAGTGATCGCTTCTATCAGTCATGATATTAAAAATCCAGTAGCTTCAATTCAAGCAATTGCAGAATATCAGTTCTTTACGATTGATTCAAAGGAGTTACAGCAGGAGTTCCAAACAATTATAGAAAAGGCAAATCAGATTAACGGGTTAGTTATAAACCTGCATACAAGTATGATGAACGATTTAGAGAAACTTGAAGTAAATCCGGAGGCAGTGGAATCTTCCAAAATAGAAAAGGCTCTCCGGCAGGCTGATTTCAAAAAACGTATAGAAAATTTTGCAATACCTGAATGTTTAATTATGATGGACAAAATACGTTTTTCACAAATTACTGATAATGTTGTATCGAACAGTTATAAATACGCTGATACAGAAATTGAGATTAGGTCATATTTTGAAGACAATTATTTATGTGTCTGTATAAAAGATTTTGGAAATGGAGTAAAAAAGGAAGAAGAAGTTTTCCTGACGCAGAAATATTTTCGTGGAAACAATGCTAAAGAAAAAGAAGGTTCAGGAATGGGGCTGTATATAGCGGAATACCTTATGAAAGGCATGGGTGGAAAGCTGATATGTTGTTCTAAGGAAAATGAGTGGTTTGAAGTAAAATTATGTTTGGCTTTAGTATCTTAGTTCATTTGAAATAAAAACAGGATAGGTGGGTGCTCATGGGAAAATAATGATTTTATCGTTTACTGAAGATGAAGGGAATATTTATAAGAGAATACTGGAAGTCATAAATAATTGTAAAAGTTTTGAATGGTGCAATGTATCTCAAAATATAGAAGCTATCCATGCTGGAGCATTAGAAATTGATTTGATGCAAAGATGTGTTTCAGTAGACAGTGTTGAGGTTAAGTTAACAAATACAGAATTTGAAATTCTATATTTGTTAGCGGACAATCCCGGCAGGTATTTAGTAAAGAGCAAATATATGATATTATCTGGCAGGAACCATATTCCGGTGATTATAATATTGTTATGAGCCATATCCACAACATAAGAGGGAAGATAGAGGGTAATTCCAAAAATCCAATTTATATACAAACAGTTTGGGGGATTGGCTATCGGTTCAATAAAAATTTAAGAAAAGCTACAAAGAGCAATTAAGAGTAAAAATCTTAGTTGCTTTTTTATATTTATTAACAGCGTTACGGGCAGAGAGGAAGTGAAAAAATGAGTGAAAACAAACCAACACGCAGAGATGTGATTGAGGCGGAATTAAAGAAAACAAAAGCCGAACTTGCCGTTGCAAAACACAGGGAAGCGAAGCTCCGCAACCAGATAAAAGGCATGACGGAAAAAGAACGCCGACACCGAAACATCGTATGGGGAAGCCACTTTGAATACCTTCTCAGGGAGAAGCTGAATGTTTCAAAAGAACAGCTTGCCACGCTCAATGATGACAGGGTAAAGGATATTCTGAATACGTTGTTTGCGGACTTATCTTTCCGCCGGACTATGCAGAATGTCTTGGCAGAAAAAATAAAACCACAATCCCCGACGGAATGAAATTATCCGCCGAAACGTGGCGGGTGGAAAAGCAAAACTTTGTGGGCAGATAAAGGCTGTTCTTTAGCCTTTATCTGAACGCAAAGTTCACTAAAGGGTAGGGCGTAAGCCCGTAGGGGAATTGTGTAGGGCAGCTTGCTGACCTTTTCCCCTGTTGTCTGCCGCAAGGCAGGCAAAGCCCCGCAGGGCGCACACACGCAAAGCGTGTATAAGTGCGCCCTATCCAAGAACTCGGATAGGGCGCATTATCCGAGA
>CAJUAE010000129.1 GCA_910583965.1 uncultured Lachnospiraceae bacterium | reverse complement strand
GGAATTATAAAATCAAACCCAATTGTAAGGATTAATTTATTAACAGTTCCTTATATCAAATTTGACGATTTCTTAAAATTAATAGATAAGTATTCCGTACACCCGAAACAGGTATGGGATGTATTTATTGAAAATGCGACCAAAGAAAATAGTGAGTTAAATGCAATCGGTTTGACTAATCTTTTAAGCAGATATGAGATTAATCTCCGTGATTATTTGTGGACTATTGAAATTAATGATTTAAATGAAGAAGATCGTATTATAAGTTTGGCATATTTCATAGAGGCAGGAAATAAATTTGAAGGTTTATCGGAGAACAAAGCATTTCTTTTGTTGATACTTTTCTCATGGATGCTTTCTTCTTCAAATCGCATTTTGAGAGACAGAATCTCAAAGTCGATGGTTGAGATAATGATATTTCACTTTGGATTGTGTAAAAAATTGCTTGAGAATTTCAAGTCGGTTAATGATTCCTATATTATTCAGCGAATGTTTGGAACTGTGTTTGGTGCAGTTATGAAAAGAACAGCAGAATTCAGAAAGGAATTTGCCGAATTGGCAGAATGGATTTATAATGAAATATTTAATCAGGAATATGTATATCCAGACATTTTGTTAAGAGATTATGCACGGTTAATCATAGAACGTTTTTTATGGGAATACCCGGAGAATACAAAGATGTTTGATATTTCAAAAGTTAGACCGCCTTATAAGTCTGCGATGGTTCCAAAGGTCGAGGAAGTAGATTACAGAGATGAAAAGTTTAAACAGCCAGGGGTATGGGAGCTGCTATTTTCTATGAAATTTGATCTCCCGGTGAAAGGTATAGGACTTTATGGAGATTTTGGAAGGTATACTTTCCAATCAGCAGTTAGTGATTTCAATGATGTTGATATGGCAAATGTTTATTATTATGCGTTAAGATACATTTTTGATGATTTGGGTTATTGCTCAAAATATTTTGGCGAGTATGATTCGCATAAAGCGGGATTCGATAGACATCATGTTAAGAGAGTAGAAAGAATAGGAAAAAAGTATCAATGGATAGCCATGTACAATATTCTGGCTCGCTTGTCAGATGTTTATAGGGTTAAAGGCTGGGATTGGAATAATAAGACAGGTTATGTTTACGAAGGACCATGGGAGCCATATGTGAGAGATTTTGATCCTACCTTAAACATTAGAATAAGACCTATAAAAAATAAGCTTAGAATAGAATTACCGAAATACGGAAACGAGAGTTTTTTGGACTTTGGAGCAGCCGTTTCAGATGTGGAAGACTGGATAATTTCCGATGATAAGATGTTTCAGGATTTTCCAAACCGATTGATACACAAAGATGAAACGGGGGCTGAATGGGTTTCTTTGTATCTTTATCAGGAGAACAGGCTGCAGCCGCCAAATGAAGAAATGCCTGTTATAGGATTTCCAGTTGGGGAACAACATATCTGGTCGATGGCATCAATGTATATTGTCGCTGATAAAATGGATAAACTTACAGAAGAAGAACTGATATCTTCGGGATTTATTCAAAGTCAGTCGTCTAATACAAGAGATTGTTATTCTTTATTTAGCAGGGAATATGCTTGGAGTCCTGGATATAATGCAGAGTTTGCGATATCAGAAGATGATGATAATAGAGTTCCAATAAACGCAGTCCCAGCATCAATAAATGTTTTATGGGAAGAGGAATATGATGCCTCGCAGAAAGAAACCACTTCCTTTATGATTCCGGCAGGAAATATCATTCAGGCAATGGCTCTTTATGAAAAATCTGTAGATGGTATCTATTACTGTGATGAAGAAATTGCAGCATTTGATTTATCCGTTATGGGTAATGAACATAGTGAACTCCTTATTCGAAGGGATATCTTAAATCAGTACATAGAGAAAACAAATGTTAAAATATTCTGGACAGTAGCAGGAGAAAAGCAATATTTTCTAGGAGATCATAATCAGAAGTGGCGGCGCCGTGAGGGATACTTTGTTTATGAGAGCAATGGAATTAATGGTCATATACGTATTGTAGATAATATTTAAGATTCGTGTAAATGTAAAAGAATATATAAAAAATCTAAAACTTAACTATGAAAATGAGGAGAATAAACTATGACTGAGGGAAAAGACTTATTGACAGTGTTATGGAGTGGTGCAGATGTTTTGAGGGGAAAAATGGATGCAAACGAATATAAGACCTATCTTTTAGGACTTGTTTTCTATAAGTATTTATCTGACTCCTACTTGGCAAAGGTATATGACTTGCTGAATGATGCAAAACCCGATAACCTGAACGAGGCACAGTCAGTATATGAGGAGGCAATGAAATCAGATGATGCGCCTGACCTGATTGAAGAAATAAAGAAATCAATGCACTATACACTTGAACCCGATATGACATACATCAGCATGTTAAATGCAGCAAAAAGTAATTCGTTCAACAGGGAAAAGCTACAGGCGGCTTTCAATCGGATTCAAGAGTCTGATGAACTTTTTAATGGATTGTTTGCAGATGTGGATTTATATTCAAACAGGCTTGGAACGGGTGATCAAAAACAGAGTGCAACTATTGCTGAGGTCATTAAAGTTTTGGACGGTGCTGATCTTATCCATACAGAGGGCGATGTTCTTGGAAATGCATATGAATATCTGATTGGTCAGTTTGCATCGGAAACAGGAAAGAAAGCCGGAGAATTTTATACCCCGCATGGTCCTGCGCAGATTTTATGCAGGATTGTAATGGTTGGTCAGGAACAGAAAAAGGGGTTGCAGGTATACGATCCCTGTATGGGTTCGGCATCTTTGATGTTAAGCTGTCGGAACTACTCAAAGGAGCCTGATTTTATAAAATACTACGGGCAGGAACTTATGCCGTCAACATATAACTTAGCGCGTATGAATATGTTTCTGCATGGCGTTTTACCAGAGAATCAGCATCTTCGCAATGGAGATACCCTTGATGCTGACTGGCCGACAGATGAAGAAACAGAGTTTGATGCAGTAACAATGAATCCGCCTTATTCGGCAAATTGGTCTGCGGTAGAGGGGTTTAAGCAGGATGAGAGATTTATGGATTATGGAGGAAAACTTGCTCCAAAGTCCAAGGCTGACTATGCTTTTCTGCTTCATGGTTTCTATCATTTGAAACAGACAGGAACAATGGCGATTGTTCTTCCACATGGCGTTTTGTTTCGGGGTGCTGCGGAAGGGACAATACGGCAGATTTTACTTGAAAATGGAGCGATTTATGCAGTAATCGGGCTTCCTGCAAATATGTTTTACAATACCTCTATCCCTACGTGCATTATCGTTCTGAAAAAACACAGGGAAGGGCGGGATGTCTTGTTCATTGATGCTTCTAAACTGTATGAAAAAAAGAAAAAACAGAATGTGATGCAGGAAAAGCATATTGACCATGTGCTTGAACTGTATTGTAATAGAGTGTCAGTTGATAAAGAAGCTTATCTGGCATCTTTTGAAGATATACAAGCCAATGATTATAATTTGAATATTCCAAGATATATTGACACAAGCGAGGAAGAACAGGAAATAGATCTTCACCAGCTATCAGAAAGCATAAAAACGACAGACAAAGCTATCAAAGAGAGTAATGCTGCTTTGCTTGAAATGCTGGGAGATTTGACCTTTTCTAAACAGGAAACAAAAGATGCGATGGAGGAACTCATCAGCGTTTTTAAGGAGGTGTAACCGTGGCGAATACACCGAATATAAGATTTAAGGGATTTGCTGACGATTGGGAACAGCGTAAGCTGGGGGAGGTAGGGACAACTTACACGGGCTTATTGGGTAAGACCAAGGAAGATTTTGGTCACGGAGATGGAAAATTTATAACTTATATGAATGTTTTTTCTAATGCAATTTCTGATTTGGATATGATTGAGTCAATAGAAATTGATAAAAAACAAAACGAGGTTAAAGTTGGAGACGTTTTTTTTACAACATCATCTGAAACGCCAGAAGAAGTCGGTATGTCGTGTGTTTTGCTAGAAGAATGCGAAAATACATACCTTAACAGCTTTTGCTTCGGATACAGACCAACAGAAAAATTTGATAACAAGTATCTTGCATATATGCTTCGTTCAAGTGAAGTGAGAAAGAAAATTACCTTTTTAGCGCAGGGCATATCAAGATATAATATTTCAAAAAATAAAGTGATGGAAATCGAAATACCAATACCTTGTTTGGCTGAGCAAGAAGCCATAGGCATATATTTTTATAATCTTGATTCTCTCATCACCTTTCACCAGCGTAAGTGTGATGAGGTGAAACAACTAAAAAAATATATGCTCCAAAAAATGTTTCCAAAGAATGGCAAGCTAATTCCAGAGATTCGTTTTGCGGGATTTACTGATGACTGGGAACAGCATAGGCTGGGGGAATTTTCTGATATTAAAACAGGTCCATTTGGAAGTACACTACATGCTGATGATTATATCAATGATGGTATGCCAATTATAACTACTGAGCATTTCAAAAGTGGGCAGCTTCCGACCGTGAAAGATGGCATACCACAGGTATCAGAGAATGATTATTGTAGATTGAGCAGTTATATATTAAATACTAATGATATTGTATTTTCGCGAGTTGGTTCAGTTGATATAAATGCTTTGGTTACGCCATTTCAAGATAAATGGCTTTTTTCTGGCCGAGTGCTTCGAGTGCGCCCATATGCAGAAATTGATAGTATGTTTTTACACACATTATTGGAAACTGACAGTGTACGAAATGACATTATTTCTCGTGCGGTTGGACAAACAATGCCCTCCATAAATACTGAAATCTTGAAGATAACATCGCTTTGCCTGCCACAAGATATAGACGAACAACGTGAAATAGGAGAATATTTCTGTATCTTCGACCGACTTATTAACCTTCACCAGCATAAGTGTGACCAGTTAAAAGAAGTAAAACGTTTTATGCTGCAAAATATGTTTCCACAGAAAGGATAATAACTATGGTAGAATTAGAATCTGTAATCGAAAAAAGGCTGATCGACCAGCTCTGCTGTGATGAGTCGCAATGGACATACCGACCAGACATTAGAACGGAAGAACAGCTATGGGACAATTTCAAATATATTTTGGAACAGAATAACAAAGCAAAACTCAATGATATTCCATTGAGCGAGTCAGAATTTGCAGAGATTAAGAATGATTTGTTCCATGCTTCCTTTTATGATGCTGGCAAATGGCTGATTGGTGAAAATGGCAAGGTGTATGTTCATGTGCAGAGGGGAAATGAAACACTCCATCTTGTTGTTATGAATAACGAGCATATTGCCGGTGGAACGAGCGTATACGAAGTAATAAACCAATATCAGGCGTTTCACTTCAAGGAAGACGAAGGGAGCAGAAACAGGCGTTTTGACGTTTCACTGCTCATTAATGGCATACCGTTGATACATATCGAATTGAAAAATAAAGAACATTCTTATATGGACGGTTTCCGGCAGATAAAGAAGTATATTGCCGAGAGTAAATTTCACGGTATCTTTTCAAATGTGCAGATGTTTGTGGTGAGCAATGCTGTAGATACAAAATATTTTGCCGCCGCAAGGGACACAGAACTGAACAAAAAATTTATATCAGGGTGGCTTGACAAAGAAAATTTGCCAGTTTGTGATTATATTGATTTTGCGAAAGCCATACTTAAAATTCCAGAGGCACATGAGATGGTGGCAAAATATACTGTGTTAGATAACGATAAGAAAAAACTTCTTATCCTACATCCCTATCAGATTCATGCTATTGAAGCAATGCGCGAGGCTTCCAAGAAGGGGAAATCAGGTTTTATTTGGCATACAACAGGTTCTGGCAAGACTATGACGTCATATAAGTCAACTCGTAACCTGCTTATGGATATTCCGTCAATTGATAAGACAGTGTTCCTGATTGACCGAAAGGACTTGGATACACAGACAAAACTGGCTTTTCAGTCCTATGCAGAAAACGATACGATTGATGTGGATGACACGGATTATGTTGATACCTTAATCAAGCGGATGACAGATGACAGCCGTCAGATGATTGTTACGACAAGACAGAAAATGCAGATTATGGTCAGTAAGCGGCTAAAAGAGGGAAGCAGACAATATGAAAAAATAAAAGGCTTGAAGCTTGCATTTGTGGTAGACGAATGTCATAGGGCAGTCACCCCGCAGACAAAGCGTGATTTAGAACGTTTCTTTTCTAATTCGCTATAGTATGGATTTACCAGAACACCCATTTTTGAAGAAAATAAATATGAGCAGAAAGGTGATCTGCCCCAAACTACCGATCAATTGTATGGGAATAATGGCAAGCCTTTACACAGCTATACCATTAAAGAGGCGATTCATGACGAGGCTGTACTTGGCTTTATGGTTGAGAATCTTGGACCGAAAGGGATATCTTCAGAGGAAGAGGCGCAGCTGTATGATACCGAAACACATATGCGCAGCGTTCTAGATGTTATTCTGAATCAATCTTATGCCAAGTTTGGAATGCAGAATGGACGTGGAAGGACTTATGAGGCACTATTGACAGTCAAGTCCATCGCCATTGCACAGAAATACTATGACCTTCTCAAAAAAATAGTAAACGGTGAGGACGAGTTAAAAATTAGTGAGAATATGCACAAGGCACTCCCCGATTTTCCCAAATTTGCCATAACCTATTCTGTTTCCGAGAATGAGGAGTTTTCTCAGGTTAATCAGGAAAAGATGAAAGAATCATTATACGACTATAACCAGATGTTTGAAACCCATTTTGGCATAGAAGAAATCAATGCGTATAACAGTAACCTGAATGATCGCCTTGCATGTAAAGACAAAAAATATCTGAACCGAGAACAACAGCTTGATATTGTTATTGTGGTGGACAGACTTCTTACGGGATTTGATGCCCCTTGCCTTTCAACCCTTTTTATTGATAGGCAGCCAATGACTCCGCAGAATATTATTCAGGCATTTTCACGCACGAACAGGCTGTTTGATGAGGGGAAACAGTATGGACAGATTGTGACATTCCAAGTGCATGATAAGTTCAAAAGTGCTATTAATGATGCCCTTATGCTGTACTCTCGTGGGGGCGAAGGGAATCCGATTGCCAGAGGATTGGGATGATGTGAAAAAGTCGTTTGCAATTTCACTCAAGGCGATACGGAATTTGGCGTGGACTCCAGAGGAAATCGAGGGACTTTCACGCAAACAGAAAAAAGCGTTTATACAACTTTTTCGAGCGTTAGATCATGATTTTGCACATCTAAAGTCATTTTCCATATATAATGACAGTGTGCTTGATGAGTGGGCATTTAGCGAGTCAGAATATGAAGATTTCGCTGCAATGTATAAAAATATTATGGAAGAATTAAAAAAGCCGGGTGATGACACAGATTCTGTGGACGAGCCTGTTCATGATGACTATGAACTTGTAGCATACAGCAAATTATGCATTGATTTTGAATATATTGTAGAGTTACTACAGGGATTTGTTGAGTCCTTAGACCAGTCTTCGGAGGACTATGATGAGGCATCTTTTGAAGCAAAGATAAGAACACTTCGGGAGATTATCGTTGAGTTTTCGGGTGATAATCCAAAACTTAGTACGTTGTTGACGAAGGTTGTTGATGAAATAGAAGCGGACAGGGAAAAATATGTCGGGCAGGATATTTCGGTAATTATAAATCAGATGCGTTATGCGGCTATTGACAAAGAAATACAAAAGTTTGCCAAGAAGTGGTATCTTAATGTGGATGATGTCAAATATGAAGCATATAATTACAGAGATGGAGAACTTTCCAATGAGAATAAACTAAAGGATAGTGCGGATTATGCAGCTTATAGGGAAGTAACACCAGACGCTTTGCCCAAATTTAAATTCAGAACGCAAATGATTAATGAATTTAAAGAAGTACTAATGCCGGAAATTGCTCCATTGATTGATTAAAAGACTTGTGGGATTACCCACAACTCCATTAGATAGCCAGTTATACACATTCCCACAATGCCGACTACTACGGAATCCTACACATTCTTTTTTTCTTTCATAAATAATTTTATTATTTGACAAAATAGAACAATTTACCGCTTTACCGTTTTTCGGAAAAGTGAAAATTGAGTAAAAGTTTAGCAGGAGGGATTGACAGAAAAATTGCCTTGATTTATAATTTTAGTTATATATAATTAAAGTTATATATAATATAGATTATAAATAGAGGTGCAAATATGCCAGCAATCGCGAAAGTCACAAAAGAAATGATTATAGACGCAGCTTTTGAAA
>CAJUAE010000128.1 GCA_910583965.1 uncultured Lachnospiraceae bacterium | reverse complement strand
GTCATCAAACCGATTTATCGGTTCGCTGACGGGTGCCCGGCGCGCGAGTAGGGGAGATAAACCTACTCGATTGCGCAGACCCGTGCAGAGGAAATAAGCCGCTAAGGCGGCGCACGGTTCGCGCGGTGAGT
Source organism: uncultured Lachnospiraceae bacterium (assembly GCA_910583965.1). Taxonomy (GTDB): domain Bacteria; phylum Bacillota; class Clostridia; order Lachnospirales; family Lachnospiraceae; genus COE1. The sequence continues at coordinate 8,151 of CAJUAE010000128.1, read as the reverse complement.
AGGGGAGGTAACCTTCCCTACTCGATTGCACACAGGTATTCAAAGGAAAATAGTCAGCAGGTAGAGAAAGAAAAAATTTTTTACTTGATATTCTAAAAAAAGAATAAAATAATAAAATGACCATAAGTCATTCTTGAAAAAGCAAAGACAATATACTATACTATAGGACACAAGGTTAATTTATAAGAGAGTGATGGTATGGTGAAATAGACAATGCCCTTGCTGTGTAAAGGAGAGAAAGGTTATGGACGAACAATCCAAAAAAGGCGGTGAAGATAGTAGTTTTATGATTAAAATTGCTACTTTTATCGTGGACAGACGCAACTTGTTTTTTCTGCTATTTGGAATCGCATTGATTTTTTCCGTGGTTTCTATGAATTGGGTGGCAGTGGAGAATGCGCTTTCGGCATATTTGCCAGAGACAACAGAGACAAGTCAGGGACTTGACCGCATGGAGGAACAATTTATTACTTATGGCACTGCAAAAGTGATGGTGACCAATATTCCTTATGAGGAGGCAGATACAATTTATCAAGAACTGCAGGCGTTAGACAGCATTATTATGCTAGATTTTGATAATTCCAAGAAACATTACAATAACTTTTCGGCACTGTACAGTATTACATTTGGTTATGAGGAGACAGATGACAGGGCGTTAGAAGCGTTGGATGAGGTTCGGACGTTACTTGAAGGTTATGACATTTATGTATCGACTGCGATGGGCGACGCATCGGCTGAACAGTTGGCAAAGGAAATGTCTGTAATCAGTGTGCTAGTTGCGATTGTGGTGGTATCCGTTTTATTGCTTACGTCGCAAACCTGGGCAGAAGTGCCAGTTCTGCTTTTGACATTTTGTTCAGCAGCATTAATTACCAAGGGAACCAATTTTATGATGGGAACAATTTCCTTTGTGTCAGATTCGGTCACAATTGTATTACAGCTTGCTTTGTCGGTGGATTACGCCGTTATTTTTTGCAATCGTTATAAGGAAGAACACCGGACACTTGGCATTCGAGAAGCGGATATTGTAGCACTTAGCAAAGCAATTCCAGAAATTTTTTCAAGTTCACTGACTACAATGGGTGGACTAATTGCCATGATGTTTATGCAGTTTGGTATTGGAAGCGATATGGCACTTTGTTTGATTCGCGCAATTTTATTGAGTTTACTCGCAGTGTTTTTGCTGATGCCAGGATTGATTATGCTTTTTGGGAAGGCGATGGATAAGACAAAACACAAAAGCTTTATTCCAGAGATACCTTTTGTCGGTAAGTTTGCTTATAAGACACGATATATTATTCCACCATTGTTTGTTGTTGTGTTGGTAGGCGCATATATTATTCAGTCGCATTGCCCTTATGTATATGGTTATACGCAGTTGGAAACACCAGTTCAAAGTGACGCCATGTTAGTAGATGAAATGATTGAGGAGAGTTTTGGCCCAGAAAATTTTGTGGCGCTTGTCGTTCCGGCAGGAAATTATGAGAAAGAGAAAAAGTTGCTAAAGGAATTAGATGCTAGGCCAGAAGTGGACCATTCGCAGGGGCTTGCCAATACAGAGGCGATGGATGGCTATATGTTGACTGATAAGTTGACTGCGAGGGATTTCTCGGAATTGTTAGAGCTTGACTATGAGGTAGCAGAACTATTGTATATGGCTTATGCTGTGAATGATGAGAACTATGCCAAAATTGTCAATGGTTTTTCAAACTATAGTGTTCCGCTAATTGATATTTTTATGTTTTTATATGACGAGGTTGATGAGGGCTATGTCACCTTGGATGATGATTTGATGGAGACATTGGAAGACGCACACACAAAGATGCAGATTGCACTGGACCAGTTGCAAGGACAACAATATAGTCGTATGCTGATTTATCTGACACTGCCCGAAGAAGGGGATGAAACATTTGCTTTTTTGGATGAGATGCATGAGATTGCAGGACAATATTATGACAAGACAGAGGTGTTGGTTCCGGGAGAATCAACTAGCCAGTATGATTTGTATAAGACATTCCAGCGTGACAATACAGTGGTCAATGTAGTCTCGATTCTGGCTGTTTTAATCGTATTGTTGTTTACATTTATGTCAGCAGGTATGCCAGTTCTCTTGATTGCAGTTATTCAGGGCGTGATTTGGGTAAATTTTTCTTTCCCTTCAATAGAACAAAAAAATGTGTTTTTCTTAAGTGCTATGATTGTTTCTTCCATTCAGATGGGTGCCAATATTGACTATGCAATTGTTATTTCAGGCAGATTTTTGGAAATTAAAGATAAGATGCCAAAAAAGGACGCGATTATTGAGACAATGAACTTTGCATTTCCAACAATTGTCACTTCAGGTACAATGCTTGCGCTGGCAGGAATTTTTATTGGACAGATGTCTTCTGATGGTGCAGTCTGTGGGATTGGTCAATGTCTAGGCAGAGGAACCATTCTTTCGATTTTTACAGTAATGTTTGTGTTGCCACAGATTTTGCTACTTGGCGAGAAGATTATAGACAGAACTTCTTTTGCAGTGTCCATTCCGTTAAAAATGGAACGTGCCAGCGGTTTGATGCGCGTTGATGGCAGAGTGCAGGGACAAATCAATGGTACAATTATCGGTGAAGTGCATGGATTTGTGCGCGGAGATGCAAGTCTGTTTGTAAATATGGGAAAACTTGAGATGCGTGAAGATAATGAGAAAAGTCTGAAAGAATTGATGGAGAAGGAAGAAGGTGAAAAGGATGCATAAAATGTATGAGCGAATCCTAGCGTTGACTTTGGCGGTAGTGGTGACAATCAGTATGATTCCAATACATAATGTCAAAGCTATGGAGTCAACAGAGGAGGGGGCAAATGCTTCTGACGCAATTCAATATGAACAGATTGATATTACTTCACCAGAGCAGTTTGCAGAGTTCGCATCAAAATGTTTTATTGATTCTTGGTCAAAAGATAAGTATGTTAGTCTAAGGGCGGATATTGACCTTACAGGAATAGAAATAAATTGCATTCCAGTATTTAACGGCATCTTTGATGGTGTGGGACACACAATTTCTGGGTTTCACTGTCAAGGAGATGGATATGTTGTAGGATTGTTCCGTTATGTACAAAAAGATGGTGTCATTCAGAATCTAACGTTAAAAGGCGATATTACATCAGAGAATGAACAGGAATGTATTGGCAGTATTGTGGGAGTGAACCACGGTACAATTAAAAATTGTACTTTTCAAGGAACGGTTAGCGGACGAGATACTGTAGGTGGAATTGCCGGTGTTAATGAGCGTACTGGAACTATTGCAGGGTGTTCTGCAAAAGGTAGAATTACCGGCTATTACTCCACAGGCGGAATTGTAGGCATCAATCATGGGGTATTAAATTATTGTACAAACAGAGCTGGCATCAATGATAATAGTGCATGGGTTGCGCAGGATGATGAGATGGGCACTGGAATGGGCATTATTGAGAGTTTTGCGACAAACGAGGAGAGTGAACTGTACAGTGGTGTTGATACAGGAGGTATTACAGGGTTTTCCGACGGTGTGATATCGCGTTGTACCAACTATGGAACCGTTGGATATGAACATACAGGATATAATATTGGCGGTATTGCAGGACGACAGTCAGGAATTGTATCGTTGAGTACAAATCAAGGGACTGTTTATGGACGAAAGGATATTGGCGGTATTGTAGGACAGATGGAGCCATATATTGAGATTAATGAGGCAGAATCTCTGCGAAATGCGATTAATAAGCTGCATGATTTAATTGACAAGACAATTGACGATATGGATGCAGCAGGGGACGGAATTAAAAGCGATGTAGATGTGATGCAATCCTATGCGGATAACGCCATTGACTCAGGGGATGCACTTGTCACGCAAATTATGGATTTTACAGATAACAACGTAGCGGAAATAAATTCTGTAGCAGGACGTATGGAACATATTATTGCGCTGCTCCCAGATATTTTGAACAATGTATCGGCGGCTGGAGATGCAATGAATAGTCTAAATGATACGACAAAACAGTTGTCCAAAGATTTAGATATTCTTGGAAAACTGGATGATTCCTCATATAATGAGATGGATTACAGTCGAATCTCCTTGCTTTCAACAGTCGGCGGAACAATCACAACAGACAGTGCCAACCCAGCAGCAAATGAGACTGTGACAATTACTGTAAAACCAGATGAGGGGTATGCGTTGAAAGAAAACTCTTTGATAGTGACAGATAAAAAGGGCAAAAAGATTGGTATTTCTACTGTGAGTGACAAGGAAAATCAGTTTACTTTTGTGATGCCAAAAGCGAATATTAAGATAAAAGCTGAGTTTGTATACAAAGGAGCGTTTTTGGTAAAATCAACAGCAGGCGGACGTGTTACAACAACACAGAACGGCAGTCAAGTAACTTTTAAGGCGTCTCCATCTGGGGGATACCAGTTCCATTCTTTTCAAGTAAATGGGAATCCTTATTCAGGAGCCGTGACAGTTGACCATGAGATAACACTTGACAGGCAGACAGATATTAAAGACAATGTATCGACAGTGGTGGAAGCAATATTTGTTAAAACTGCTGCGTCAATACATCAGATTACAGTTCGCTCGGGAACCGGCGGAACAGCGTATGTAACAGAAGGGAATACTGGTGTGGCTGGAGAGAACGTTACAGTCCACATTGCGGCAAGACCCAATTATCAATATAAGGAAATGCGAGTCAATGGGAATAAGGTCACACCAATACAGAGCAGTTCTGATGCAAACGAATGGAGTTTTACAATGCCAGATTGCGATGCAGAGGTAGAAGTGTTGTTTCAATATCAGTATGATAATGATTTGGACAGACGTATTTTTGCGGAGTCTAATGTTGGTGGAACAGTAACTGTCACAAAGGCATCTGATGGAGTTAGCTATACAATTACAATTGTTCCAGAGCAAGGGTATGATGTTTCAGAGCAGGCTGCATTGGCATTTCAGAAGCTTCCGGGTGGAACAATATCAGAGGTGCAAATTGTAGAAAATAATAAGAATGCAGACAAAAATCAACAAGAAGCAATATCCACAGACAAAGAAAATAATGAAAGTGGTACAGACTACAATGAAAACGAATCGATTAGAAACCCCATAGAAACAGAAAGGATAGACAGTAAGGAGCCAGAAATCACAGAAGAAAATAATACAGAAATAGAAACTACAGAAATAGAAAGTACAAAAATAGAAAGTACAGAAATAGAAAATACAGCTCACAGTGAGCAAGAATCCAACGGAGTGTATGACGGCGATACAATAGAAACAGAGAGTGCGAATCAAAATGAGAACGAATCTGTTGAAGAAAGCAGTGCAGATACTTTAGAGACAGGAAATGCGGACAGCAATGAAAGTGAAATAGAACCTTTTGAAACAGAGGGTATTTTAGTAGAGGAACTTGAGACGCAAGAATCCATGTTTGAGACAGAAGATAGCACTCGTGCAAATACAATACCATCCAATCCAATTCCTAAAAGTGCGTTGCAAAAGAAAGAGAATGACCATACTTATAAGTATGTTGTTAAAATCGAGGATACAGATCCTAATAAGTATGTTGCTTTTGTTACTTTTGTAAAAGAGAACGATTCTGCAACAGATAGTGCCACTACATATAACATTATAACAGCATCTAGCACTGGTGGAACGATAGCGACTGATACCTCAAGCGCTAAGGTAGGAGATAAAGTTTATGTGACACCTGTATCAAACAATGGATATGTTTTGAATCAAATAACAGTAAATGGTGAGATACCTAATCTTGAAAGTGATGGAAAACGATATTCTTTTATAATGCCGGACAAGGAAGCTGAAGTTATCGCATTGTTTGAGCCAATTGACATTGTATTAAAGTCCAATGTTAGTGGTGATGCTACGTATTCGGGCAATGCACAGGGAAAAGTGACACTCACAGTAAAACCAAGTGTTTCCTATAACGTTGGAAGTATAAAAGTTACGGATGCAGACAACAAAAAATTATCTGTCTCCAAAAAACAGAGTGGTTCTTATCTTTATGAGTTTGATATTACTAAGATAAAGGCACCTTGCACAGTTAATATTTCCTTCCAAAAACAGAATAAGGAGCAAGCTGTCAATACTTCCAAGACGGATATTAGCGGTGCGCTTGACGAGCTGACACAGGCTTCAAACCAAGTACAAAAGTCTATCAATCATATTAAAAGCATCGTACAAAAGCCAGATGGTTCTTACAAAAGCTGGGAGACGCTTTCTAACGCAGAACAGGAAGCCATTGTAACAGAGATATTAAATCTAGTGGAATCACTAGGAACAATGTCAACGTCGGCATCTGCGATTCTAAGCAGTCTAACTACTATTTATAATATTATTTCTCCGTACACATCGGATGCGGCGAAGGCGGCAAAAGGCGATTTAGAGAAGGCGACGAATCAGATTCAGGATATGCTAAATGCACTTCGGTCGGCAAACAATGGAGTCAAGGGAATTGTGAATTATATGAATGCGCAACCGGATATTCAGTTTTCTCAACTGGGCGATACGTTTGATGGAACAAAAGAGAATTTTCATAATCAATTAAAAGGATTGTCCAATAGTATCAAGACACTAAGCGACAATGCAGCAGGATATTCCGACAAGATTAATGAGGACCTTAGAGCAGTTAATGACCAACTTAATGTTGTTTTTAACTTGTTGGCAGACCGAATGGTTGATATGGAAAATTTAAGTATTGAGGAATTGTATGAAGATGTGGATGATAATGAGATTGATACCATCACGACTGGACGGACGGATGCATGTACCAATAAAGGTATTGTAAAAGGAGACATTAATGTAGGAGGGATTGCGGGTGCTATGTCCATTGATGAGGAGGACCCTGAGGATAGTGCGGCGGGCACAGTAGACTATAAGATTGGTAGACGATTTATTATGAAATGTCTTGTGACAGACAGTGTGAATGAGGGATATGTCACAGCCAAAAAGAATGGTGCCGGAGGCATCTGTGGTTATATGAATCATGGGATTATTGTAAATTCTGAGTGCTATGGAAGTGTGGAAAGTACAGAAGGCGACTATGTAGGAGGTATCTGTGGCGAATCCTTTACCATTATAAAAAATTGTTATGCGTTGTGTTCTGTCAATGGCAATAAAAATGTGGGTGGGATTGCAGGATATGCAGAAACACTAAAAAATTGCTATGCGATGGCGCAGGTACAAGCGGTAAATGGCAGGGCAGGTGCTATTGCAGGCCAAGCCGCTGCTTATGAAGAAATGGATATCGACGCACAGGAGCAGGAACCCAAAATTGTTGGAAATTATTATGTGGGCGACGATATGCATGGAATTGATGACATTAGCTATCTTGGTGTAGCAGAGCCAATTTGCTATGAGGACTTGTTGACGGTGGAACAACTTCCAACACAGTTTTGGCATCTTAAAGTGATTTATAAGATTGAAGATACTTATCTTGGTTCGGAGGAAGTGCGGTATGGTGAAAAGCTTGACCGATTGAATTTTCCGCAGATTCCCACAAAGGAAGGCTTTTATGGGGCGTGGCCAGATGTTTCCAACCAGAGAATGCGCGGTACATTTGTGGTAGAAGCAGAGTATAAGGACAATGTGACTGTTGTACAGAGCAGCAATGATGATACTGATGTTCAGAAAGGAACACGAAAAAAGCCCTATGCGCTAGTGGAAGATATTTTTACAGAAGATACCATACTAAATGTAAAAGTAAGCGATATAGCACCACCAGAAGAAGCGGCTGGAAAACAGAGTATTGTGTATGAAGTGATATTGGAAAATGGTGGTATTCAGGAGAAAGAGTTCTTTGCACTGCGCATTTTAAATCCCTATAAAGACGCAGTTGTCTATAAAGATTTGGACGGGGTTTGGACAATGGTTGAGAGCAAGAGTAGAGGACAATATTTGCAAGTTGACATGACAAGCACGCAAGAATATTTCTGCATTGTGGAACAGAAAGCAAATAGGATACTGATTGTTTGCTATGTTGCAGGAGTGACAGCAGGTGTAGTTCTTATATTGATTCTTATTAAAAATATAAAAGCACACAAAAAGAAGAAAAGACAGAAGCAAGAAGAAAAAAATAATAAATGATAATTACAAGATAAAAAACGCCAAAGACAGGCGTTTTTTATCTTGTAAT
>CAJUAE010000127.1 GCA_910583965.1 uncultured Lachnospiraceae bacterium | reverse complement strand
TTGTATTTTGTGGAATAAAGATTTAAAATTATCTAAGATACAGAAATTCCGTTCAGTTCGATAAACGCAAGATTTCTCTTTTTTGCCCTAAACGACGCGCTATCTACCACTGGAATTTCCTCTGTCTGTGAATAAAAACATTTTTTATCATTGCAAACAAAGGAATATTCATCCAGGGTTTATGTTTTTTACACAGGTTCAGTTCATTTAAGACATAAGCAATCATGATTTTTACAGATAACCCTTTATTTGGCGCACGAATTTCACTGCTTTTGCCAACAAATAAATAATGGCGACAATAGTTCACATACAAATCTCAATCCGAAACAGATTCGATGGTATATAATGCTTGCTGGAAATTAGTATCCTTCCATTTGTATCCGATATGGTTTCTTGCACTAACAGAAAGGAATTATCCTCCGACAATGTACAAGTCAGTGCCGTAAAGTTCCCTGCAGTCGAATGAGAACAAATGCGCCGAAAACAATTTTTTCCGTCATAGCACTGATTCTCCAAATATTCCTCTAATTGGCTAGATTTGTTTAAGTCAATTTTCTCCTCCCCAATTAAACCAATTGGAAGAAAACTCAATGAGTACGCTAGTGGTGTTTCCTTTTGTTTATACCAGCGGTCCACGATAACCACAGCAGGCGTATATTGTCTTAGGACATCCGAAATTGACTTGGTAGGTGGCTCAATGCGAAATGCCATCTCTACAGAATCCAGTTCCTCTGTACAATACGAATAGATTGGATGCTGTGGCATATTGACTGGATGTTGCTCCTTTCCGCTATCTGGCTGACCACACACAAAATGTCCTACTCCTTGTACATTTCTTGTCATACCGTCTTCCTGCAATAGCGTCAAAGCTTTCCGAAGTGTCATGCGGCTCACATCCAACTGTGCGGACAGTATCGTCTCTGACGGAAGCCGCGAATCTGGTGGAAATGAACCATTCTGTATCATCTCATAGAGTTGATCATACACTCTAACATGTTTTAGTTTACTTTCTTTATGCTCTATATTTTCAATTTTTTCTTCTTTTACCATACCACACCTCTTTAAATTTTATACTTGTCTAAAATTTATATAACAAAACCATAATCAAACTTTTGTTTTGTTAGACACAATAATGTAACTTCCTAATACAATTATTTCACATAAATAATGTCCCATTTGCGTTTGTCCTATTATATTCAAGAACACTGTTGGTATTTATGCTGCACATCGCAGCATGATACATTCTTCTGCAATCCCCCAAAGGCATATCAGACAGGAGATTGACTCCTGCCACTAATGCAAATAATTTGTTCACTGCCTATAACGGCGGGAATCATTCCACATCTGATATCATTTTATCTTCATCGAAGAATATTTCCATTTCTATAAATAGCAAGAACAATACAAGTATGCCTTAATGGGAAAACAATCTCTGACGCAGGTAATCCTCTGGCAAAATAGCAAGCGTGCAAATTGGTTTTTATTATTAGAGGAACGGATTGGCACGCCACATCAAAAATATTAGAGACATTCTTGAATTTACCTCTATATTAAAATTATACAAGCAAAAAGTCAAGAAGTACACAAAGAATACACTTTTATAAAGAACTGTATTTTATAATGTTTTATGCTATGTAAATATAGACAACAATTTTATATCCTAGAATAGCAGAATTTATCGTCAATAGTCACAAAAAACAACTTGTCTAATTTGTCTAAAAATACATATTGATTTTAGACATGTATAATGATATGATTTTATTACAACAGAATACGAAACAGATAAAAAGTATTGTATGCTCAGAAATACTTTTGCTAGAGCTTATACGAATGTATAAAAGAAACACTGTGCGTACATACTGCCAAAAGGAGGAAAATCATATGCAGAATTATTCAGGTGAAGTAGGATTACAGTATCATTTACAGATTCGTCCAGGTGATGTTGGACGCTATGTAATCTTGCCGGGAGACCCTAAACGTTGTGAGAAAATCGCAAAGCATTTCGACAATGCCAAGCTGGTCGCAGACAGCAGAGAGTATATCACCTACACAGGAACTTTAGATGGCGAAAAAGTGAGTGTGACTTCTACTGGTATTGGTGGACCATCCGCATCTATCGCACTTGAGGAACTGGTATTGTGCGGTGCAGACACCTTTATTCGTGTCGGTACATGTGGCGGTATCGACCTAGAAGTAAAAGGTGGCGATATTGTGATTGCAACTGGCGCAATTCGTATGGAAGGCACAAGTCGCGAGTACGCTCCTATTGAGTATCCTGCGGTAGCAGATTTAGATGTCACAAATGCTCTTGTCGCTGCGAGTAAAGAATTAGGCAACTCTTATCACACAGGAGTTGTTCAGTGCAAAGATGCATTTTACGGACAGCATGAGCCCGAGCGCATGCCCGTCAGCTACGAACTGTTAAACAAATGGGAAGCATGGAAACGTATGGGCTGCAAAGCTTCTGAGATGGAATCAGCAGCACTGTTTATCGCTGCAAGTCATTTGCGTGTTCGCTGCGGTTCAAACTTCCTTGTTGTAGGCAATCAAGAGAGAAATGCCCTTGGCATGGAAAATCCAATTATACACGATACCGAATCCGCAATTAAAACGGCTGTCCTAGCAATCCGCAAGCTCATTGCAGCAGACCATGAAAAATAAAGCCTCTGGGCAGACAGGAGGCACATCGCATGAAGCTAATACTAAATCTAATTGGCATTATTGTCATAATAGGGCTAATCTTTCTATTATCGTGGGACCGCAAAAATATTAAATGGAAAACGGTACTGCGCGCCATAGTAATACAGTTTATTATCGCTGTATTACTTGTAAAAGTGCCGATTGGCAAAACTATCGTGTCAGTGATTTCTGATGGTGTCACAGCGATTATAAATTGTGGGCAAGAAGGATTATCCTTTGTTTTTGGAAGTCTTGCAGACAGTGCGTCATTGGGTGGCATTTTCATTGTCCAGACTCTTGGCAACATCATTTTTGTCTCTGCGCTAGTTAGCTTATTATACTATATTGGTGTGCTGGGATTTGTAGTAAAATGGATTGGAAAAGGCGTTGGAAAGCTTATGGGCACAACAGAAGTGGAGAGCTTTGTGGCCGTGGCAAATATGTTTTTAGGTCAGACAGACAGCCCTATTTTGGTGAGCAAATACATCAAGTCATTGACCGACAGCGAAATCTTTGTTATTCTAGTCTCAGGAATGGGCAGTATGTCTGTATCGATTTTGGGCGGTTATCATGCACTTGGAATCCCTATGGATTATCTGCTAATTGCAAGCGCTATGGTTCCTGTCGGAAGTATTCTTGTTGCAAAGATGATTCTTCCACAGACAGAAATAGCACAATCCATTACTGATGTCAAGATGGACAACAAGGGAAATAATGCAAACGTTATCGATGCGATTGCTGAAGGTGCATCCACTGGTATGCAGATGGTTATCTCCATTGCTGCATCGCTCGTTGGTATTATTGGTATTGTAGCGGTTGTAAACATGTTTTTAGGGTTTGCCGGAATCCGGCTAGAGCAGATTTTCTCCTATGTATTTGCGCCGTTTGGATTCCTGATGGGCTTAGATAGCAGCAATGTATTGATGGAAGGGTCCCTTCTTGGCAACAAACTAATTGTCAATGAATTTGTTGCCTTTCAGGATTTGGGTGCAATACTTAGTTCTCTGGACACTAGAACAGGTATGATCTGCGCAATCTCTCTCTGTGGTTTTGCGAATCTATCGAGTCTTGGTATTTGTGTATCTGGCATTGCTGTACTCTGCCCAGAAAAAAAGAGTACGCTCTCACGCCTCGTTTTCAAGGCGATGCTAGGTGGTATCTTTGTGAGTATGTTAAGTGCTATGATTGTCGGAATCATTATGCTGTTTTAAAATGAACATAAAAGGAGTGAGTTCTTTATGGCGGAAATTAAGAAATACAATCGGATTTTTACAATTGTTATCGACTCTTTGGGCATTGGCGCCGCTGCGGATGCGGCTGCCTATGGCGATGCAGGAACAGATACACTTGGACACATTGCCCAACAAACAGAAAATTTCAAAATTCCAAACTTACAGAAATTAGGAATAGCAAATCTACATTCTCTACATGGCGTCCTCCCTGTTGATAAACCTACAGGATATTTTGCAAGGTTACATGAAGCAAGCACTGGAAAAGACACAATGACAGGTCATTGGGAAATGATGGGATTGCATATTACAAAGCCATTTCAAACCTTTACAGAAACTGGATTTCCAAAAGAGCTGTTAGAGGAGTTGTCTGCGCGGACAGGGCGCACCATTATTGGAAACAAAAGTGCAAGCGGTACTGAAATACTTGATGAACTTGCCGAGGAGGAAATTGCCACAGGTCATATGATTGTCTATACTTCTGCGGATTCTGTTCTTCAAATTTGTGGAAATGAAGAAACATTTGGTCTGGATGAACTTTATCGTTGCTGCGAGATAGCACGAGAACTTACTATGCGAGATGAATGGAAAGTGGGCCGCGTTATCGCAAGACCCTACATCGGAAAGAAAAAAGGAGAATTTGTGCGCACGAGTAACCGCCATGACTATGCACTAAAGCCTTATGGAAAGACTGCCCTAAATGCTCTAAAAGATGCTGGCTTAGATGTCATTTCTGTAGGAAAAATTTTTGACATCTTTGATGGTGAAGGACTTACGGAATCCAATAAATCCAAAAGCTCTGTACATGGTATGGAGCAGGCTATTGAAATTGCACACAGATCATTTCATGGATTCTGTTTTGTAAATCTTGTGGATTTTGACGCGCTTTGGGGACACCGCCGAAATGTAATAGGTTATGCACAGGAACTTGAAAAATTTGATGAGAAACTTGGGGAATTCCTAAAATGTCTAAAAGATGATGACTTGTTAATCCTTACTGCTGACCATGGAAATGACCCAACGCATACAGGAACCGACCACACGCGCGAAGATGTTCCTTTTATCGCCTACTCGCCGTCCTTTACAGGAAGTGGAAAACTAGAAGATACTTCTACCTTCGCTGTAATTGGTGCTACAATCACCGACAATTTTGGTGTGCCAATGCCTAATGGCACAATTGGCCACTCCATTCTCAATCAATTAAATTAACACACTCCCACAATCTTGCTGGAGGCTTCTGTCCGTCGGAGATTGTACTCTTACCGAAACAAAATTGTGTTTTTTACCACTTATAGAAGTGGAGACCTTTTCCGACTAAGACAAAATTGCGAAAAAACTAATATTTGAAAGGACTGATTATTATGGATAACAAAGAAATTTTACAGACCGTTGACCACACTCTGCTTACGCAGACTGCCACATGGGCAGAAATCCGTCAGATTCTTGATGATGGTATAACCTACCAGACTGCATCTGCATGTATTCCTGCTGCCTATGTAAAACAGGCGGTAGACTATGTAAATGGAAAATTACCCATCTGTACTGTGATCGGTTTCCCAAATGGTTATCACACCACCGCTGTCAAAGTTTTTGAGACAAAAGATGCCATTGCAAACGGCGCGGCAGAAATCGATATGGTTATTAATATTGGCTGGCTTAAAGATGGAAGATATCAGGAACTTGAAGACGAAATCCGTCAGATTCATGATGCTTGTAATGGAAAAATCCTAAAAGTCATCATTGAAACCTGCTTACTCACGGAAGAAGAAAAAATTAAAATGTGCGAGATTGTCACAAAAGCCGGTGCAGAATATATTAAGACCTCGACGGGATTCTCTACAGGTGGTGCTACTTTTGCAGACATTAAATTGATGCGGGAATATGTTGGAAAAGACGTGAAAATCAAAGCAGCCGGCGGCATTGCATCTGTGGATGATGCCAAAGAATTTCTTCAGCTTGGCGCAGACCGTCTGGGAACAAGTCGAATGATTAAACTTATCAAAAATACAGATAATGGAGCTGGATATTAGTTTTTATTTCTGATATGCCTTTAGCGGATTGCAGAAGAATGTATCATGCAGCACACGATGCGCGTTTCACAGCAAGGATACCGATGGCGTTCTTGAATTTCTATAAATTAAGTAGAGTAGGGAAGTTTGAAACTTCCCTACTCCATTTTTATCTGTTGTCTTCTATCAATATAATCAATCAACATCTCAACAGTCTCATCTACGCCTAACTTGCTGCTGTTAATAGAGATATCATAATTTCGAGAAGCACCCCATTTTCCCTCACAGAAACTATTGTGATAACGTCTGCGTTTCCAGTCCTTCTCACGAATCTTTTTCACGGCTTGGTTTTGTGACAATTCATACAAGCGCATAATACGTTCCACTTTTTTATCCAAATCTCCGAGCACAAAGATTGTCACCACACTGTCAAACTCTTTTAAAATCGTCTCGCTGCATCTCCCGACAATCACAAAAGAATCGCCTGATAATGCTCTATTTTTTAAATAATCAAACTGCATTTGATATAAATTTTCCTCCGGCGAACTACTATAACCACGCACAGTTCTTGAAGAAAGTCTATTTTTATGCTTTTCATCCAAATCCTTCCAATGCTCCATATCCATATTTTTCTCTGCTGCAATCTCATCTAACAGATTGTGATCAAGCAATGGAATCCCATAATGTATCGACAGTTTTTCTGCAATCTCATGTCCGCCACTACCATACTCCCTGCCCACAGAGATAATCAACTGCTTTTCCATTCGCTTCGCCTCCCTATAAATACCGAACATAGATTATTAACATAGATATCAACACAACCATAACTGTTGCTGGCATCATTTTCTTACAGTACTTTCCCCATTTAATCACATAGCCTTCTCTTGCTGCCGTCGCAATGCCCACAACATTTGCCGAAGCACCAATTGGAGTTGCACTTCCACCAATGTCTGTTCCCATGGCCAGCGTCCATGCAAGCATCGACAAATCAACGCCATAAGTGACAGACAAGCTTTTGATAATTGGTATCATTGTTGTCGCAAACGGAATATTATCCACAAACGCACTTGCAATGGCTGACAGCCAGATAATAATCGCAATCATCACCATCACATTACCCCCGCTAATCTTGCCGATAAAGGCCGCCATAATCTCCAATATTCCTGTCTGCTCCAAACCGCCAATCACAACAAATAGTCCAATAAAAAACAACAGTGTTTTATAGTCCACCTTCTTTAATAATAGAATAGCATATTTCCATGATGTTGCCAATGTGACAATTGCAACAATTGTTCCAATTGTGGACACTGTAAGCCCTGTCTGCGCATGTGTCACTAGCAAAACTATCGCCACTGCAAAAATAATACTGCTCACAACAAATCCCTTCTTGTCAGTAATTGTTGACTCTGGACTTGGCAAACTACTATAGTCAATTGTTTGAGAAGCGTCCGACTTTAGCTCCTCTTTAAACAGCAAATAAAAGTACAACAAAACGGCAACCAACGAAACTGCCACAATGAATCCTGTATTGGTCACAAAATCTGTAAAAGAATATCCCAGCGAAGTTCCAATAATAATATTAGGAGGGTCTCCACACATTGTCGCAGAACCACCAAGGTTTGCACAGAAAATCTCAGACAAAATCATTGGAACTGGATTAAATTTTAAAAGCTGTGACAGTTCAATTGTCACTGCTGCCAAAAATAAAATTACCGTAATGCTATCAATAAACATTGCAAGTATTGTAGACAATACCATAAATGTGATAAACAGTGGTACTACCTGATAGTTCACAAACTTGGCAATGCGCATACACAACCATCGAAAGAAGCCGACGCGTGCCATACCTTCAACCATCACCATCATGCCAAAAATAAACAGGATTGTCTCCCAATTAATCCCTGCACTACTACTTCCCGATTCCTCGGACAAATACCAAAAATTTACTGTAAAAATACTTTTTAAATTGATTGTCTCAATTACTGCTGTCATACTGTGCATACCCACACCAAAAACAAAAATAATTGTAAGCACTGCGCATACAAGCGATACAATGTGCCGTTCCACAATTTCTGTCACAATAAAACCAAACATTGCAATAAAAATGACTACTGCAAACACTTGTGCTAACATAGATATACCCTTCTTTCCAAAATAAATTCAAATATCCTTATATTCTACTTTATGTACTGAAATAAAATAAGGGAATACCTCGTTTTTTCCCATCAGATTGGTGCATATATTCTATTACTAATACCTCTAACGTTTGATAGTAGGTTTGTATTATCTCGGAAAGCTGAAAAAATTTTCCCTGCAAAAGAAAAAGATACCCTATATGCAATAGACATAGAAACCAATTCCAGCCCGCCGACTGCAATTCAATTCCAGCACATTCACTCAGCATATTTGTCGTACAGATACCTCTATCTAAGTGACGCGAATCATTTTTTAGAGATGCTTTGCCAAAAATAAAATCCACAGAGTTTGATTGAAAGAAAATGTTTGACTCTCCTGTAGATTTGTACACAAAAAAAGAGTCCGTCATAACCATGTTAAGGTATATTTCGGACATGAGCAGCATTATTACAATCGCTATACAGGCTGTTTTTCTGCTTCTTGTGTACACTTATAAATACCCTCTTTCTCAAAACCCTATCAATTCAGGTGTCTAGTTTATTATAGACCGCCGTAATTATAGCATACTTTTTGTAGTAGGGGAAGAGGATATTTTTTATTCTCC
>CAJUAE010000126.1 GCA_910583965.1 uncultured Lachnospiraceae bacterium | reverse complement strand
CTTTTTAAATTTAATGATAGTGAAATCTTTGATCTCACACGAACTCCCATCTGCCCGCTTTAGCGGGCAGACAAATCAGGAGGTGTGAAATTTTAATTTCACACTAATCCCTTATTTTAATATGTACTTCACGTAACTGCTGTTCTGTGACATCGTTTGGTGCACCGCACATCAAATCCTGCGCAGAACCACTCATTGGGAAGGCTATCACTTCCCGAATATTTTCCTCATTCTTCAAAAGCATCAACATTCTATCAATTCCTGGCGCCATGCCTGCGTGTGGTGGTGCTCCAAACTGAAACGCCTGATATAATGCGCCGAATTTTGATTTTAGCATCTGTTTGTCATACCCTACAATCTCAAATGCTTTCACCATAATTTCCATATCATGATTTCTAGCAGCACCACTTGACAATTCAACGCCATTACATACGATATCATATTGATACGCTAGAATATCTAATGGATTCTCACTATTCAATGCCTCAAGACCACCCTGTGGCATTGAAAATGGATTGTGTTTAAAACCAATCTGCTTTGTCTCAGAATCACACTCAAACATGGGAAAATCATTAATATAACAAAAACGATATGCATTTTTCTCACAAAGCTCTAACTTCTCCCCAAGCTCAGTGCGCAATTGCCCTGCATAGTAGCTTGCGCGTTCTTTCTTGTCTGCAATAAAGAAAATCGTATCACCTGGTGTAAGTCCTGCAATTTCAGCAAGTTCTGATTTAAGCACATCTGGAATAAATTTGTCAATTGGTCCCTTATAGTTCATATCATCATCAACTTCAAGATATCCAAGTCCACTCATTCCCATATCAGTTGCAAAACACAAAAGCTTTTCATGGAATCCCTTTGACATCTCAGCATGTACTTTGATTGCTCGTACTATTTTACCGATAAAGGGCTTAAATAAACACTTCTGGAAAAAATCTGTCAAGTCAATAATGCGCAGCGGATTCCTTAAATCAGGCTTATCTGTGCCAAATTCCAATATCGCTTGTTCGTAACGAATAACTGGATAAGGTGCCTTTGTCACTACAAAACCCTCTGGCGCAAATTTCTCAAATACTGCTGACAGCACTTCTTCGCCAACTTTAAATACATCCTCCTGTGTCGCAAAACTCATTTCAAAATCAAGTTGATAAAATTCTCCTGGAGAACGATCTGCACGCGCATCCTCATCACGAAAACATGGTGCAATCTGAAAATATTTATCAAACCCTGACGCCATCAAAAGCTGTTTATACTGTTGTGGTGCCTGCGGAAGTGCATAAAACTTCCCCTTATATTTTCTTGACGGAACAATATAATCCCTTGCGCCTTCAGGTGATGATGCACACAAAATGGGTGTCTGAATCTCCAAAAATCCCATCTCTGTCATTTTTTGTCTTAGAAAGCTGATTACCTGCGAACGAAAAATAATATTATCCTTTACTTTTTTATTTCTAAGGTCTAAATAACGATATTTTAATCGTACATCCTCTCTTGTCTCTTTTGATGTCATTATCTCAAAAGGAAGTTGTTGATATACCTTTCCAAGTATTGTTACCTTTTTTGCTTCAAGTTCAATCGTTCCTGTTGGAATTTTGGGATTGTATGTGTCCTCATCTCTCTTTTCCACAGGTCCTTCGATGGAAACACACATCTCCTTTGTAATGCCATTTAAGAGCGTTGTATTTCTCATAACCACCTGCAATACACCATACATATCACGCAGATCGATAAACGATACACCGCCATGGTCACGAATATTTTCCACCCAACCTGCAACTTGTAATATTTGACCAATATGCTGTTCACTGATTTCTTTCATTGTAATATCTCTGTACATTTCATATCCTCCTATTTTTTCTCTGCGTTTATACGCAATTTGCTGCCTTAGTGACTTATTTCCTCTTGCGTATGGACGCGGAGGCTGCTTTCGCTGCATAGCTCCTCTCCGCGTCCGTATGCAATCGAGTAGGAAAGGTTTATCTTCCCCCTACTCGCACGCCGGGCACCCGTCAGCGAACCGATAAATCGGTTTGATGACAAATTTCACTTGGGTGCCCGTGTGCATAAAAAAATCCCAGAATACAAAATGTATTCCGGGACGGATAATTGAAATATATCCGCGGTACCACCCGCATTGACAAAACGTTCAACAATATAATCTTATCGTTTTATCCTCTCTTGCATTTAACGCACGCTCACGTATTACTCTACTAAAATTGTTTTATTTTTTCGAGTAATCTGCTCCAGAGTGTTCCCTTCGTCAGCTTCCGCGGACAGCGCTCTCAGTCGGTGACGCCGTCTTCCTGTCGTTTTCATTGACAAGAGTCTCTTTCATTGCATTTTCTAAAGTCTATATCATTCTCATTTCTATTCCAAGATTTTTGATGTTTTTAGAATAGCATATGCGAAAAATCATTGCAAGTATTTTTTGTAAATGTTTCTGATTATTAATTATTTACTGATAATTTATCCCTATCTCCATAATTCCGCTTTGCAAAATACCAAATCTATGTGAAAAATACACACACTTTAAACATTCTTTGGCATAAAGCTTTAAAAACGTTTAATCTTTTTTGTTGTATTTTTCTCAAACTCTGTCTCGCGCACTTTCAATTTAAACACTCTTTTATAAAGCGGCGCTGTTTTATTATATGCATCAATAATGTTTTGTAGTTCATTCTGCATATCCTTAATTTTCTTTTTACCCGCATACTCGTAATCTGGGAAAATTTCTGCCTCAATCGCTCCATCACTCTCGCGTACTAATACCTCTTGCACAAGACGATTCTCACTAAGTTTATTCTCAATTTCCTCTGGCGATACATTTTCGCCATTTGGTGTAATAATCAAGTTCTTCTTGCGTCCAGTAAGGAAAATATAACCGTCCTCATCCACATATCCCAAATCACCTGTCTTTAACCAACCGTCACAAAGAGTCTCCTCTGTCTCATTAGGCATTTGATAGTAACCTTGCATAACACTTGAACCCTTCACCCAAAGTTCTTCATCCACTACCTTTGCCTCACAGTTTGGCATCAACTTTCCAACAGAACCATCCTTCATAAACGCGCCATAATTTGTACTAATTACTGGTGAGCATTCTGTCATACCATAACCCTGCCAGATAGTAATACCATACTTCTTAAACATCTCCAAATATGATGGGTTAAGATATGCACCACCACTGCACACTGTATGAAATTGCTTACCAAATACTTTTGTTTTGACAAGCGGCGCTGGAATCCATGATGCCTCCTCGAGCTTTTTGGCAAGTGTCTCAATCATTAGCGGAACCATCAAAATCATATTCGGCTCAAAAAGTTTAATATTCTTTGCCACGCGCAACAGTGAATCATTAATACAAATAATGGCGCCAATTGAAATTCCCTTTAAAATATCCATGCTAAGACAATATGCGTGATGAATTGGCAGTACAGACATAATCACAATTCCAGATTCTAGCCCCATATCTAGGCAAGTTGCGTTCTCTGCTAAATTTCGATGTGTGAGCATTACCCCTTTGCTTTTTCCAGTTGTGCCAGATGTAAACATAATTGTCGCAAGTTCTTCTGGTTTTGGCATATAGTCAAAACCTGCACTTTGTTCACCAATTAAATTCCATAAAGATAACCCATTTTCAATTCCCTGTGACTCACCCATACAAATAATATGCTTTAGTCCTTCACAGCATTTTTCTGCCATCTGTGCCACGCTAGATTTCGCCTCGTCATATATAAGTGTTGTTACATCTGCGCGATCAATCAGCTCGCACAAATCCTCGTCAGGTAGATTTGCGTCAAGTGGCACCGCGACACTTCCGCTGCCCACAACACCAAAATATGTGACTACCCATGAATAAGAAGTCGGTCCAATAATTGCAATATGTTTTCCCTGTTCCCCAAGAGATGCCAACACAGCCGAGAAACACTCTGTATCATTCTTTAACTGTGTGTAGGTCTTTGCGGCAATCTTTACTTCTTTTTTGCTGTTGTCCTCACAATTCTTTATCTTGTAGCGAAATGCATCCTGCGCGCCAAAATTTCGCTCAGCAGCCACTAACAACTCTCGTATTGTATGATAAATCTCTCCCATATCTCTAACCATGCCTTTCTATATGTTGCCGGGAATTTCTAGTACTTCCCAACCATTCCATTGTTTCTCTTTGATCGTTTCTTGTCTTTTATGCCAACACAACAGTTTTAGCTGCACTGGTATTTACAATTGATATTCATGCACTCCATATGCTACTCTAGCAATATATTTCTCTGTATGTTTGGTAATCGAATAATAAAAAATTACTTCCGCCACTCGCAGCGACTACTATGTATAACATATTTTCATTGCACCAGCGTGCATATACAAAGAAATTGTGCAATATTCTTTTTATATTGCACAATTTCTCTGTCTTGTTTTACAGCTTTTCCAGATAATTCACTGCTTCCTGAACAGTGCGAATATCCGCAGCTTCCTCAGGATTAATCTCAATATCAAGTTCTTCCTCTACCTCACCGAGCATACTCATAAAGTCAAATGAACTAAAACCCAAATCTTCCATAAAACGAGATTCTGGTTTTATATCCTCCTTCTTTACCTCGACATAATTTGTAATGATGTCTGCCAATTTTTCAAACATTGTGAACCCTGCCTTTCTTTGTAATAGACTTTCAAAATCTTTTGTACTTAATACAATTATAAATTTAAATCAATTTTATTATAGCGTCAATCTTAAGATTTGGATTCTCGATTCCCTTAAACATAATCTTGCACATATAATAATAGAACAATTCAAGAGTCTCTCTACTGTATGCTTTTACTTGATGTTCAAAACTAAAATCCAGACCATTATCCTCTGGCCTGTGCATTACAGTCAGATAGAGACCATCTGCATAATATCCATTGCCATATCGCTTTGTCTTGTAACGAATATCTCCCAAATCAACCAAACCTTTCTCGCGCAATGTCGCTGGTTGATATGTGAGTGCCACGGTCTCATATCCCATACCAAGTGGCGTCTGATAAACCTCTTTCTTGTAATTCATACACTCTACAGGATCAAAATTCACATATCGGAAAACTTCATTCTGCTTGTCTCTAATCTCTAAAATCCCTTCTATAAAAGTCTTGTCTTCAGAAATAATTGTTCGGAACGGAAAACTATGAATACGTGTTCCACCAGATTTCTTTTCAAGCAAAGTCGCTCTGCGAGCATATGCAACCATCATAGAAACATCATCACAACTATTCATTTTCTGTAAATAAGTACGGATTCCCATGATAAGCAAACATTGCAATGAAATATGTTGCTCCTCACAAAATTTCATCAATCGCGCTGTTGGCTCACCTTCCAGATGGAAAACATCAATGTCTGCTACAAAGCTATCAGAACCAGTTGGAGCCGCTCTAAGGTTCGGATTCTTCATTTTGCGTCTTGCATCATCCAGTCTTTTTCTTCCCTCAATTCCGTTGTAAATAGGTTCTGGCGCCTCAAACATTTTGTGGAAATACGCTCTGTCTCTTGCCTGCGCTTTGCTGCCAGCCTCATAGGCAAAATCCTTTTCAATCTGTTCAATATAAGAACGCGTATCAGCCGGATATGGCACATTTTCAAAGTTAGCGTTACAGTACAACTCAATAACATCTTTCATAAAGCCAATCAAGGACTGTGCATCCAAAAATCTATGATCCCCCACAATAAACATACCCTCAAAATTGTCTGGTGTCTTGATAATGACAATTTTATTCATAGGTTCATCCTGACCAAAAGGAACGCGTGTCCATGCTGTCATCTCTGCGTCAGCTTCCTCCATAGTTTTACCTGTGAAATCCACAAACGCAATCTCGCGATCCTCTTTATCCACAATGTATTGATACCATGTTTTCTCTTTCTCATCATACACAAGCCTTGCACGCATGGATTCATTGCGCTCATATGCCTTATAAATTGCCTTTCTAAGTTCGTCAATATTTAGTTCAAACTCGATGGTAAGGCTGCTGCCAACATTGAGAATCTCCTTGCCAGGGCAATAATCTGCATAATAAAAATGGTATTTCTGTGCAGCCGTCAATGGGTACGTCTTATATCCTTTTCTTGTTTTCATGATAATCTCCCTATATCTCTAATGAATCCTGCACTACCAGTGAATCAAAAAACTCATCGAGTGCTTTCTCATAGTTCTCAGTATCCTTATAATAGCTCTCTGCATGTGCAGCGCCCTCCACAATCAGTTTTCTTTTTGGTGACGCGCAACAATCATAAATCTCATCGCACATATATGCTGGAACAAAAGTATCATTGGAACCATGAATAAACAGAATCGGAACCTTCGCATGTGCCACCTCACGCTTTGCATTACACTCATCCATGCCATAGCCAGCAAGTTTTTTATTGAGCGCATCTGCACCCGGAATCACTGGAAATGCAGGCAAATGATACATTGTGTGCAATACATGTGTAAAGACTTCTTTCGGAGAAGTAAAGCCACAATCGGAGACAATTCCTTTCACTTGTGCAGGAAGGTCCAATCCACTCGTCATCAACACAGTTGCACCGCCCATTGATGTACCATGCAAAATAATTTCGATGTCTTCTCCAAGTTCTTGTATCACCCAATCAATCCACACAAGCGCATCTTTTCTGTCCAGACAGCCAAAACCAATATATTCGCCCTCACTCGTGCCATGTGCTCTTGCATCTGGCAGCAGCATTGCATATCCTTTGTTGAGATAATAATCTGACAACCCAATATAATCAGACATTCCTTGGCTTGTATATCCATGAAAACAGATTGCAACTTTTTTTCCATTCTGTTTGTCATTGATTGCCGGAAAATAGGTCGCGTGAAGCTTGAGCCCATCAAATGATGTCTGTGTGACATCCCTGTGATTCTGTTCAAGCATAAATGCTTTTCTTTCCTGCATCATTGGTGCATACTGACTCCAGTCGGTTCCTGACATTTTTATCGTCCGCTCCACCTTTGCATTGTTTCGCTTCATTGTCCGCCTATAAAAATAAGCGGTTTCCCCGATGCCCGCGGCTGCAAGAACACCCGCACATGCCATCGCTTTTTTCATCATTCCCATTGTCTGCGCCTCCACACTGCACTGAGTTACCTCGTTACTTTTTATCCAAATTACGATTTTTTCTCAGCTTTTTTTTCTTCTTTAAGGGCCCCTTTTGCGGCTTCTTTCTCAGCTTTTTTTGCTTCCTTTTCCGCTTTCTTCATCTCTTTTGCTTCTTTTTTCAACTCTTTCTTCTTGCGCTGAATAATATCATTTAATTTCAACGCCTTATCAATGTTGCCTTCCACACGAAGCTTCTGTGTTGTGAACGCCCATACAGGGTCCATCTCACCATCTGCAATCTTGCGAAATACCTCTGGTGTACTGATAAACATTGCATCTCGATCGTAATACTCATATGGTTCTACATAGAGCACACCATCTTTAACCTCCACGTAAAACGCTCCGCCTGCTTCTTCATCCTCAATATTAAACTGATATGCTAGATGCTCATGAATATCGCTCACATCTGCTCCCATAAATTTTCCCTTAACCTCATAAAAAAAATCTGCGTATGTCATATCTTTCCTCCATATAAATAGATATTGAAACTGAAACTTGATCTGAAGTGAACTGCGGTTGAGTGAACATTTTCATTCGACATATTTCGACCGCCAGTCGACTTTTATTTCTTCTATCCTATCACATTTTTCGACCGTCGGTCAAGCATATTTTTCCCAAAATTTATCCCTAATTTTTGTAGCTTTTTGTGACATTTTTCATTGTTCCCAAAATATAATTGTGATATACTTGTATTGTATTCGCGACTAATGAAACTGATCGTGAATATCACGCCGGCCGCGGCGACAAAGTGGTATATTTCCTTATGCGACTGTATGTATGATTTTATACGAAATGTCCATTTTTTGACCATTTGGTATAATACCCAAAAGAAAGGTGGCATTCTTTATGCCCGGCACAAAAAAAAGCGAAAAAAAATATAACCTGATATTGGACGCACTTCAGCAACTTCTGGAAGAAAAAAAAATACAAAATATTTCTGTCAGCGAAATTGCGCAAAAAGCAGGTATTGGAAAAGGAAGTATTTACTATTACTTTCCTTCCAAAGAAGCAATCCTTGATGCCCTGATAGAACGTAGCTATGAGAAACCACTCCTCACTGCCAAAAATCTTGCTGCACAGACAGAGGTTTCTCCCTTTGCACGTATGGCAATGCTATTTCAGGCATGTCAAAACTCGTCCACAGCTTTTATCAAGCAAAATGACAATTCCACAAACAATGCCAGCGCACAAGATCTTGCATTTTTACATCAGAAATATCTGTCACATGTTGTGTCAGAATTAAAACCAGACCTGACAGAAATTATCAAGCAGGGTATCAAAAACAATGAAATTCATTTTGACAATCCCGCCGCACTTGCAGAGATTGCATTGATTATAATTGCTGTCAAATTGGACAACACTTTAATTCCATCTACTCCCAAAGAGACAGCAGAAACCCTACAAGGGTTTATTTCCTTGTTGGAGAGAGGAACGGACGTTTCTCCCGGAACACTCAACTATCTATCTCTAATGTCTATCGAGTAGAGAAGATTCATCTTCCCCTACTCGCGCGCCGGGCACCTGTCAGCGAACC
>CAJUAE010000125.1 GCA_910583965.1 uncultured Lachnospiraceae bacterium | reverse complement strand
AATGGCGTTTTTGAATGAGAAGTGACTTATAATAACACATTGTATAAAATAGATAAGTATTTTATAATAAATGATATCAATTTGAAGGCTAACAAGATGAAAATAGGAGCTGACAAAGGCAGCATGGAGGATTAAAATGGAATTGACAAATGAACAACGGAAATATCTTGGATTGGAAATTATCGAGCCGACTTGGGAGCGTGTTGAAATTCCAAGTAATTGTGTAAAACCTGAACAATCAACAGGAAAAGATATTTTATTTTTTGATGGAGATATTCTCCGAAAAGTTATTTGGTTAAATAACAATGGATATTTTACTGAAAACTCTTATAAACTTCGCACACAGGACAATCGCACAAAAATTGCACCAATTACAAAAAGGGGGAAACCAAAACGCTTAAACGGTGTTAATATTCAGCGTTGTACCCCTTATGGAATGTATTTTGAGTATAATGGAGGAATCTTAATAGCAAATTATACAACACAACAAACTTATTATTCTTCGGCTTTTGCAGGGATTCCATTTATGGAACAGAAAGCGCTTGAGAAGTTTCTTGACAAGTGGATTGACGATACAACCAAAGAGGATTTAGATGAGATTCAAACGTTTGCACATACAAAACGTTGCCATTGTAAGTATAAAGAAGGGGATTTTTTCCGTTTCAAATATGACCGTAGAAATTACGGTTATGGACGGATTTTATTGGATGTACAAAAGTTTGTGAAGGGTGGAGGAAATTTTTGGAATATTCTTATGGGGAAAGCACTTTGTGTTTCTGTCTATCATATCATTACAGAAAACCCAAACATGTGTATTGAAGATTTGCAAAGATTCCAAAGTTGCCCGTCTACATATATAATGGACAATCGGTTTTTTTATGGAGAATACAAGATTGTTGGAAATGCACCAGTGCCTGAAAATGCGGATTATCCAATAATGTATGGGCGTTCTATCAATGCGCTTGATAGAAATAAAATTTGTTTTTGCTGTGGCAAAGATTATCGTGAAATTCCCCTTGAAAACAATGAACTTTTTTCTACAGATTTCAAAAACAATGGTATAAGTTGGGCACTTAACATTAATAAAACACTTGTTGCGGAATGTATTAAAGCAGGTACAAACGAGCCATTTTGGAAAGCCAATTGTGAAAAAGATTTACGAAATCCTATTTTTTCAAAAGAATTAGCTGCTGTTTTGCAACAGATGAAAGACTTGACTTGTTGATATTGGAACAAATATTCATAATTGTAGTTTATTGTCTTTGATTTTATTTGTGTGATATTAGAAAGATGTAACAAGTAGTGCAGGAAAAAAGTTGCTGTACTGTTTTAATACAGAAAATTTCGTACATAAGGACAACCTGTAAAATCATATATAATAACAAAAAAGAGGAGTTGTAAGTCCTATGGAGTTACAAGCATTAACGATTGCTGATATCAATGCCATGCAGGCGGTTGAATTGAATCTTGTGGATTGCAATACATTAAAGGATATAAGGGATGTAAAAGTTGACACTACGCTGCCAAAAGAGGAGCGCTTTTTAGATTATATACGTCAGATTGGAAATCCATATTGCTATCGTCATGGTAAATATACAGTAAAAGTTAGCTTTTCTGATACAGATGCAACATTGGAGGACAGGATGCTTTCTTATCTTCGTTCAAAAGGCTAATTGTGTAGGTGCAAAACTCTCTAGTAGTGCAAAACATCTTATGAATCAAGTTGAATACAATTCTGTTCAATCAACAATACCGGAAATTTGGAATGCTTGTGGTTATCTGCGCTTGTCGCGTGAAGATGGTGACAAGGAGGAAAGCAATAGTATTACAGGACAAAAAAATCTAATTTGTGATTATTTTAGTCGTCATCCAGAAATGATGATATGTGACATGAAAATTGATGATGGGTTTTCTGGTTCTAGTTTTGATCGCCCCGCATTTCAAGAGATGATGACTGATGTGAAAGCGGGAAGGATTAACTGTATTGTAGTAAAGGATCTTTCCCGTTTTGGTAGGAACTATCTGGATGCAGGAGAATATATTGAGAGAATCTTTCCTTTTCTGGGGGTTCGTTTTATTGCAATCAATGATAATTATGATAGTTTGTGTAGAAATACAGAATTAGACGAACTTATAATTCCATTTAAAAATCTGATTAACGAAGCATATTGTCGTGATATATCTATAAAAATCCGCAGCCAGTTAGAAATTAAGCGAAAGCGTGGCGATTTTACAGGTTCTTTTGCTGTTTATGGATATTTAAAAGACCCAAAAAACAAAAATCATTTATTAATTGATGAATTTGCTGCCGATGTAGTGCGTGATATTTTTCGCTGGAAAATACAAGGGATAAGTGCAAGTGATATTGCAGACCGATTGAATGGAGATGGCATACTGGCACCGCTAGATTATAAGAAATCCCAAGGACTGCGCTTTGCAACGCCATTTGGTATCAATCCTCATTGCGCGTGGAATGCGACTACAATTCTTCGTATTCTAAAAAATTTTGTTTATATAGGAATACTAGAACAGGGAAAAAATACCACTCCAAGTTATAAGATTAAACAGCGTGTTGTAAAGCCGCGTGAAGAATGGAATATTGTGAGAGGAGCACATGAGGCGATTATAGACGAGCATGATTTTGAGATTGTTCAAAAGGTGCTTGCGATGGATACACGCACAAGTCCTGGAAATGATGCAGTGGAATTATTTTCTGGTATGGTTTATTGCGGAGAGTGCGGTGCTGCAATGGTGCGCAAGACAATTCCATCTGGAAAAAAGAAATACATCTATTATATCTGTGCAGCACACAAGAATGAAAAAACATGTTTTGCACATAGCTTGCGGGATTGTATTTTGGAAGAAATCATATCAGAATCGATAAAAAGACAAGTGCAGAATATACTTGGCAAGGAAAAAGTTCTGAAATTGATAAAAGCATCTGCATTGCAACAGGCAGACGTGAAAAAATATCAGGAACGACTAGATAAAAAGAATGAGGAGTTTGGTCGTTACCAAAGATTATTATGTTCGCTATATGAGAATTTAATAGATGGTGTGATTGACCAAGCGGAGTACCAGAAATTAAAAAAGAATTACACAGCCCTTCTTTTTGAAGTACAAGAACAGGCAGAAAAAATTAAGACAGAACTTATGCAAATAATGGAAAGTGATACGAAAGGAAAAAATTGCATAGACCAGTTGAAAAAATATCAGAATTTTACAACGCTAAATCGAGCAGCAGTAGTGTATTTCATAGAAAAGATTTTTATTTACAAGAATAAACAGATAAAAATTGTCTATAACTGGCAAGATGAATATCAATGGATTACGGAGAGGTGTTTACAAATACAGAATATGACACAGTTGTCTGAAATGGGGGTACAGCATGGGAAGAACGAAACGTAAAGTCAATCCTATAATTTCAGTTCTTGTACAAGAAGTCCCCCGACAACGGATTTATCATGCAGGTGGTTATATACGATTATCTATGGAAGACAGTAAGAGACAAGGATCAGATACAATTAAGAACCAAAAAGAGTTGGTCAGAAAGTATATAGAGACCCAACCAGACATGCAATTTATTGGGCTGTATTGTGATAATGGACACACAGGGACAAACTTTTTGAGACCAGAGTTTGAACGAATGATACAGGATATACGAAACAAAACCATAGATTGTATTGTGGTCAAAGACCTCTCTCGATTTGGACGCAACTATAAAGAGACAGGAAATTACATAGAAAGGATTTTTCCATTTCTTGATGTGCGGTTTGTGGCAATATCCGATCAGTTTGATACGCTCAATACCAAACAAAATTCGGATGGCTATCTTATTCCACTAAAAAATATTATAAATGAAGCTTATAGTAAAGATATATCAAAGAAAGTTGGCTCTGGTTATGCGATAAAGCAGCGCAAAGGAGAATTTATCGGTACGTGGGCGGCGTATGGTTATCAAAAATGTGCAGAGAATCCCCATAAGATAGAACCAAATGAAGAAACAGCTCCTGTGGTGCAGAATATTTTTAAACAGCGTATTTTAGGAATGAGTTATGCGCAGATTGCAAGAACACTAAATAGAGAAGGGATTGCCTCTCCAGCGCGTTATCATTATCTGAAAGGTGACGCAAAGTCTGAGCGATATGCCAATGTTGCATGGAGTTCAAAAGTAGTGCGAACCATTCTTACCAATGAAATATATCTTGGTCATATGGTGCAGGGAAAGAAAAGACAATCTTTCTGTGAGGGAAAGAAACAGCAGTTATTACCAAAAACGGAATGGAAAATTGTTAGAGATACCCATAAACCACTTATTGATGAAGCAACTTTTAGGAAAGTGCAGGAAATGGGAAACTGTAGAAAAAAATAGTAGTGTAGTGATAATGTGAAATCAAAGATTTCACCCATCCTGATTAGTAGGCCCGCCCAAGCGGGCAGATGGGGAGTTAGAGTGAAATCAAAGATTTCACCCATCCTGATTAGTAGGCCCGCCCAAGCGGGCAGATGGGAGTTTGTGTGAATTGTTTTACAATTGCAAAATATCTTCGTATTTCTGCAAAAGATACAGATTTAAAAACGTTAGATAAAGCTGAGTCCGACAGTATAGGCAACCAACGAAATCTTATCGATGATTTTATTCGTCAGATGCCGGAGTTTGTAGGTGCGAATATTTTGGAATTTTGTGATGATGGTTGGAGTGGAAAAAACTTTGCGCGTCCTGCAGTCCAAAATATGCTAGAACAAGTAAAACACGGTAAAATTAACTGTATTATTGTGAAGGATTTGTCCCGTTTTGGTCGTGATTACTTGACAGTAGGCAATTATATTTCGCGTGTATTTCCATTTTTGAGTGTTCGTTTTATTGCAATTAATGATGGATTGGACAGTGTTCATATAATGCATATAGACAGTATCGAAACGTCATTCAAGACACTTTTGTATGACCTTTACAGTCGTGACTTGTCATATAGAGTGCGCAGTGCTAAACAGTTTAAGGCGAAGCAAGGTGATTTTCTTTCTCCGTTTGCTCCATATGGATATGTGAAGGCAGAGAATAATAGAAATCAGCTTGTTCCAGATCCAGAAGCAGCAAAAGTAGTACATCAAATTTTTAAAATGACAGTAGATGGGATTCGGCCAACACAGATTGCGCAGACATTAAATGCGCAACAGGTTTTGACCCCTATGTTGTACAAACGGGCAGCAGGTTGTTCCCGTTCTGAATGGCCATTTGTCGCCAAAAGCAATTTTTGGACAGACAATACAGTGATAAAAATTTTGCGGGATGAACGTTATATTGGTAGAACAATCTATGGAAAGCGCATACGTGATGAAGTGGGAAGAAATCATGTTATAAGAGTACCTCGAGCGGACTGGATTATTGCAGAGAACACACATCAGGGAATTGTGTCAAAGGAGGAGTTTGAACTTGCACAAAAACAACTTCAAGAATACTTGGAACACAATCAAACAAAATCAAATAGAAAAACAACAATGTTATACAAGAAGGTATGTTGTGGTATTTGTGGTCATGTTATGAAACGAGTAAATGCAAAGCAGTCGTATTATATATGCAGTACACCGCGTTTTACAGATGCTTATTCTTGTATGAGAGAACATATATTAGAATGCGATCTGACAAAAATGGTTCTAACGGAATTACATATGCAAACACTCTATGCTATTGATATTAGTCATATTTGGGAAGAAAAACAACAAAATAAGAAATATGATGTTAATATCACAATAAAGATGTTAAGAAATTTAAAAGAGTCTCAAGCGAAACTTGAAAGTTTCATACAGGGATTTTATGAGAAATTTGTGTTTGGAGAACTGGATAAGGAGGGATATGTTAAAGCAAAACGGGATGCTGTCAGAAAGCGAGACGCAGTTTCTTTACAAATTGAGAAGCTCGAATCAAAGTTGCAAAATTTAAATGAGAATAGAACGCTGGAAAACCAGTTTGCAGACTGTTTAAAACAGCGTTCAGAGATAGAGGAAATTACGAATAAAATTGTATCAGAAGTTCTGAACAGAATTATAATTTATCCTAATTATAAACTTCATATTATCTGGAATTATCAAAAAGACTTAAGACAGTTATTTCTTGAGAGTAAAATATTGGATAAGTAAGGGCGTTAAGGTTTACTTTTAAGGTTATTGTTATAAAAATTAGACAAATGAATTGTATTGAAAAAGCTTAAATCAATCCCATTTGTACAAAATATTTATAAAAAATTTAACTTCATCATATAGTTACTTATCAAAAAGTATGATAAACTTACACATGAAACAAGATTTTTGCGGATAGGTATAAACTGTAAGAATCATTTTTAAGGTAAATGTAATAATACTGAATAAAATACGAAAGGAAAAGGACGGAAAGAAAGATGAAAAGAAAGTTGTATTATGTACTATTTTTTTTGTATGTCATTGTTGTAGCTTTTGTTCTGTATTTGAATGGCGTATTTACAGGGGAATGGAAATTTTCTACAAATTTAATAATCAATGTTGGGTTTCTGATTATTATTGGGATTCTTTTTGTCATTTCCTCTATTAGCTTTGGCAGATTAAACAAAGTTACGCGCGAGTTGGAAGATGTTAGTCTATCCTTACAGAAGGAATATAAAAAGGCAGGAGAAACAAATCTTTGGTCGGTTTACAAAGATAATACTGCGTTTTTTGAACAAAAAGACTTGCAGGATATGTTTAATAAGTACCGTTTGCGGATAAATAGTGCAAAGACGAGACGGGGTACTCGTTCTTCTTGTGATTTAGAAGAATATATTAATGAGGATTTTTTGGATCGAGTAGGCATGAATTCTTTTAACTCTGGAGTTGCGGGAACACTCACAGGTATTGGGATTTTGGGAACATTTCTTGGTCTTTCTATGGGACTTGGCGCATTTAGTGGAGATGATATTTTTACGATTTCTGACAATGTGGGTTCTTTGCTTTCTGGTATGAAAGTGGCTTTTCACACGTCAGTATATGGTATCTTTTTTTCATTGGTGTTTAATCTTATTTACAGAAGTCTTATGTCAAATGCATACAAGACGTTAGATGAATTTTTAAGTGTGTTTCATCAGACCATGCAGCCATTTTCTGTGAAAGACGATGAAAATGCAGCAGCGATGCTTGTTTATCAGGCTGGAATAGCAAGTTCTTTAAGGCAGATGCTTGAAATGATGAAAGGCAATGCATTGGAGCAGACAGCCGGTGTAGGGCGTATCGTAGATAAATTTACAGAACAGATGCAATCTGCTTTGGATACGGACTTTAAGAAACTTGGAAATACACTGAAAAGTGCCGGAGAATCACAAGCAGCCAGTGCAGCGAATGTTGCAGAAATGGTGGAAGCAGTTACAACTTTAGTGGAAGCAAATCGCAATGTACAAGAGGCTCTTGCGTGTGTGATGGAAAGACAAGAGATGTTTGCGAAACAGCTTGATGATCAGAAGGAAATGCTGGTAGATATGTGTTATAATATGAGTGATGAGATCAGTAGTCAGCTATACACATTTGAACAGATGAGAAACTACTGTGAAAAATAAAGTTTTCGCAGAGAAAATTTATGCTTGTACTCAAATTCGCAGACTTTGATAAGAATGAGGAATTTATATGAAAAATAGACGAAGAAACAGAGAGGCTTTTGCAGAGCATAGTTACTGGCAGTCTTATTCAGATATGATGGCAGCACTTTTGCTGATATTTATTTTATTGATAGCGATTACCCTTGCTATCTACAGACAGAAAACAAATGATCTTGATAGAACAAGGCTGGAACTTAGCGCAGCACAGAGTGAGTTAGATGCGACAATAGAGGATTTGGAATTTTCCAAGGCAGAGTTAGAGAAGTCAAATGTGGAGCTTGCCTCCTCCTTAGCAGAATTAAAACAGGCTTATCAACAGGCAGCTTTGACACAAGAGGAATTGAACAATGCTTATCTAGAGATAGAGAATGCGAAACAGGAATTGACAACGACAAAACAGGAATTGCAGAATATCGTCGGCATTCGCACAGATATTATTGGGGCATTACAGTCCGCTTTCAGCAATTCTACGATGAAAGTGGATGCACAGACAGGTTCCATTACTTTTTCATCGGATGTGCTTTTTCGTTATAATAGTTCCTCATTGACAGCGGAAAGCAAGGATACATTAAAAAATATTATTCCAATGTATCTAGATGTACTGCTTCAGGATCAGTTCCGAGATTATATTGCTGAAATTATTATTGAGGGGCATACAGATACAGACGGAAGTTATCAGAGCAATATGGAGTTATCTTATGCGCGTGCCAATGCCGTGGCGGATTTCTGTCTAAACAAAAATAATGGACTCAACGAGACAAAGATTGACCAATTGCAAAAACTTCTCACCGTCAACGGGAAATCGTGGAGTAATCCTGTTTATCGAAAAGACAATTCAGGAAATTCTATTCAGGAGGTGGACATGTCGGCTTCTAGGAGGGTCGAAATTAAATTTCGATTGAAGGAAGACGAAATGATCAAGAAGATTGCTGGAATTTTGGCACAAGAATAAGCTGTAAATTTTTTAGTCTGTGCTTGACAGAAGCTGATTTTGGGGTTGGTCGAGATTTTGGTTACAAACGGCAACATCTTGGACATGATATGATGGGGCTTATCGGCACGCCAA
>CAJUAE010000124.1 GCA_910583965.1 uncultured Lachnospiraceae bacterium | reverse complement strand
GGCAGATGGGAGTTCGTGTGAGATCAAAGATTTCACTATCATTAAATTTAAAAAGAAGTATTACAAGAACAGGAGGTTGAATATGGCAAATGTGATTACAGATGAAACCATCGAGCATGTGGGGATTCTTACTAAGCTTGCGCTTTCTACAGAGGAGAAGGAGCAAGCAAAGAAGGATATGAGCAGGATGTTGGATTATATTGACAAGTTAGCTGCGTTGGACACGACAAATATTGAACCGATGTCTCATGTATTTCCAGTACAGAATGTATTCCGAGAAGATGTGGTGACAAATGGTGACGAGAGCAAAAAAATTTTGAAGAATGCGCCCGTCGAGAAAGACAATATGTTTGTGGTACCAAAAACATTTGATTAGAAATTGTCCAAAAACTATTTTCAAGATACTGTTGTCGTGAGTATTTAGCAGTTTATCATTATTTGAGCCGTCAAACGGCGGCATGGGGGATTAAGATGAATATTTTAGAATACAGCGCGGTGGAACTTTCCACGATAATTAAGGAAGGGAAAATCACCGCAGTAGAGGCGATGAAAGCGGTGATTGCACAGATTGATGAGAAGGAAAGCACCATCAACGCCTATGTGACGATTGACAAAGAACGGGCATTGCAGGCAGCAACAAATGTGCAGAAAAAGATTGAAAAAGGCGAGTTGACAGGAGCTCTTGCTGGGGTGCCAGTTGCCATCAAAGACAATATGTGCACAGAGGGAATGTTAACCACATGTTCCTCAAAAATATTGAAAAATTTTATTCCAACTTTTTCAGCGGAGGCAGTACTTAATCTTGAAAAGGCAGGTGTAGTGATAATTGGTAAAACCAATATGGATGAATTTGCGATGGGCTCCACAACAGAAACTTCCGCATATGGCATAACTAGAAATCCATGGAATACAGACCATGTTCCAGGAGGTTCTTCAGGTGGTTCCGCGGCAGCAGTGGCGGCAGGAGAGTGTTTGTTTGCACTGGGTTCTGACACAGGAGGTTCAATCAGGCAGCCAGCGTCGTTTTGTGGCGTGGTAGGATTAAAGCCAACATATGGAACAGTTTCACGCTATGGATTGATTGCATATGCATCTTCGTTCGATCAGATAGGACCATTGACAAAAAATGTGACAGACTGTGCCACTGTTATGGAGGTGCTTGCATCTCATGATACAAAGGATTCCACATCTATCAAAAGAGACGACACAAATTTTACTGCGGCGCTAATTGATGATGTAAAAGGAATGAAAATTGGTATTCCACGCGATTATCTTGGAGAAGGACTTGACATTGAAGTGAAAAATGCAGTACTTACAGCAGCAAAAAAATTAGCAGCAAGGGGTGCGATAATTGAGGAATTCGATCTGAGCTTTGTCGACTATGCAATACCAACGTATTATACAATTGCAGCAGCAGAGGCAAGCTCAAACTTAGAACGTTTTGATGGTATTAAGTATGGTTATCGTACAAAATCATTTGAAAAACTTCATGACATGTATAAAAAGACGCGTTCTGAGGGCTTTGGTGCGGAAGTAAAGCGTAGAATTATGCTTGGAGCATTCGTTTTAAGCTCTGGTTACTATGACGCTTATTATCTAAAAGCTTTGAAGGTAAAGGCAATGATTAAAAAAGTTTTTGACGAAGCTTTTGCAAAGTATGATTTGATTCTTGGTCCTGTTGCTCCAACCACTGCGCCAAAACTTGGAGAAAGCCTTGCAGACCCTTTAAAAATGTATCTTGGGGATATTTATACGATATCAGTAAATTTGGTGGGCTTGCCTGGAATCTCACTTCCATGTGGAACAGATGCAAAAGGACTACCAATTGGATTGCAGTTCATTGCAGATAGATTTCAGGAAAAGAAATTGATACAGGCAGCATATACTTATGAAAAACAGAGTAAGGAGGGAAAGTAAATGGCAAAACAATACGAGACTGTGATTGGTCTGGAAGTTCATGTGGAACTTGCGACAAAGACAAAGATATTCTGTGGTTGTTCCACTGCGTTTGGCGGTGCACCAAATACCCATACCTGTCCTGTCTGCACAGGAATGCCAGGGTCCCTTCCAGTGTTGAATAAACAAGTAGTAAACTATGCAGTAGCAGTTGGACTTGCTATGAATTGCACAATTACACAGCACTGCAAATTTGACCGGAAAAATTATTTCTATCCAGATAATCCACAGAATTATCAAATTAGTCAACTTTATTTGCCAATATGCAGAAATGGGTATGTGAATATTGAGACTTCCACAGGAAAAAAAGCAGTTGGAATCCATGAGATTCATATGGAAGAAGATGCTGGAAAGTTGATTCATGACGAGTGGGAGGATTGTTCTCTTGTGGATTACAATCGCTCTGGTGTGCCGTTAATTGAGATTGTCTCAAAACCAGATATGCGAAGTGCAGAGGAAGTCATTGCATATCTGGAAAAGTTGCGTATGATTGTGCAGTATCTTGGCGCTTCCGACTGCAAATTAAATGAAGGTTCTATGCGTGCAGATGTTAATCTTTCTGTCAGAGAGATCGGTACAAAGGCATTTGGAACACGCACAGAGATGAAAAATCTCAATTCATTTCGGGCAATTACACATGCAATAGAGGGGGAGCGCGAACGGCAGATAGAACTTCTTGAAGCAGGGCAGCAGGTGGTGCAGGAGACAAGACGTTGGGATGATACGAAGGAATATTCCTATACTATGCGCTCAAAAGAAGATGCACAGGATTATCGTTATTTTCCAGATCCAGATTTGGTTCCAGTCTATATTAGTGATGTGTGGTTGGAACAGATACGTAATAGTCAACCAGAGTTTCGTGAGGAGAAGATGGCACGCTACAAAAAGGAGTTTGATATTCCTGCATATGATATCAGTATCATTACTGATTCAAAACATTTGGCAGATTTGTTTGAGGAGACTGTGGCAATCTGCGGACAGCCAAAAAAGGTGTCAAACTGGCTGATGGGGGAGACGCTTCGACTGCTGAAAGAGAAGAACATAGATGCTCAAGACATTTGTTTCTCTCCGCAAAATCTTGCAAAGCTGATTACACTAGTGGACAGCAAAGTAATAAACTCTACTGTGGCAAAGGAAGTTTTTGAGGTGATGTTTGACAAGAATATTGACCCTGAAAAATATGTGGAAGAAAAAGGTTTAAAGACTGTTAATGACGAAAGAGAACTCCAAAAAACGATTGAGGACATTATTGTAGCAAATCCGAAGTCAGTGGAGGACTATCGAAATGGCAAGGAAAAAGCGATTAGTTTTTTGGTTGGACAGACAATGAAAGCGATGAAGGGAAAAGCTGATCCTAATATGGTGAATAAAATGCTTAAGGAGTTGCTATAGTACAGCATTCAATTTCATAAAATTTCATAAAATTTTACACAACCATTCATATTCCGACATAAATTATAATAAATTTATAGATTGGAATATGATTTATGTATTTCTTCCTAATTATTCTATTACTTATTGCACTTTTTTTCTGTACCTTTTTTCATTTTCGGAAAAAGAAAATTATCTGCAAGATTCAGTGTATGGACAAATGCCAGAAATGCTGCAAGGTAAAGGAACTTGTCAAGCCGTTTGGCTATTGTTTTCATGACGAGTGCGGATTCTTTTCAAGTACACTGGACGCATGGCAAAGAGAGGCAGGATACGCGTGGATTTATGATTATATGGCGCCACGCTTCCAGATGGTTTTTGACTCATTGCCAGTCTATTTTGACTATGAAGGTAAAACTTGGCTGATTGAGTTTTGGAAAGGTCAATATGGCATTAATGCCGGAGCTGAGATTGGCATTTATCATGCGAATCGGATTCTTACAGAGAAAGAGTATAAGACAACGCGGTTTGAGGCGGCATCAAACGCAGAACTGTTAAATTGCTCTTTTGTGCTCTGTGGAAAAAATGGCAGTTGTGTTAAGATTGCTCAAAATCATTGGTGGCTCACTGCATTTTTTACAGGCAGTTTTGTGTGGCCGTCGGATTTGAGTATGAAGGCGACAATACGATTTCATGACAAAAAAATGCAGTTTGCTTTTATCAGTGGATTGCGCAAAGCGGGATATGGATCGCAGGATTTCTTAGTAAATGGCTTTTGCGTGACGATTTATTTCAATCGGTCATGTAAGGTGCACTACAAGTTGTGTACGCGCTTTTGGCGTCGCTTTTCACAATGGAAAAATAAAATATTTTGCAAATTGTATTTGTGGGTGACAAAGCCATTTCAATGTACAGAGGATAGAGTTTTATGCTTGTACTATTTTATTCCAATAGCATTTCGGCGACTGTTTCGGATGCGTCGTTTCAATAAGCGTTGCCATCGGAAAGAGCGTTATTGCTGCAAACGTTGTTGCAAGAAAGGGCGACTGTGAGTGTCTCATCACGGCTGGAGCATGCTTTTCAAGATGCTCCAGTCCTGCCATTGACTTATCGCTCACGATATGTTTTGATGAGTGATTGCCATAGAGGAATTGGAACTTCTTCTGATAATTTTTTGAAAAATCAACATTTGTTTATTGCAGCGTTAAAATATTATTACAGAAAAGGGTTTACCTATATTGAACTTGGCGATGGAGATGAACTTTGGGAGAACCGCAACATGAAAAATATTATTGAGGTTCACGATGATATTTTTGAGATGTTTGCACAATTACATAGACAAAATAGACTATATCTTATTTATGGTAATCATGATATTATAAAAAAGAAAAAAAATAATTTGTTTCCATATCCTTTTTATGAGGGAATTATATTAAATCCATATAACATGTCACAACGTGCAATTTACTTGACACATGGACACCAGGCGAGTCTACTCAACTCAACATTCTGGCGGGTGGCATGTTTTCTTGTTCGATATGTGTGGAGTCCGTTAGAAAATTTAGGTGTGCTCGATCCGACTAGTGCAGCCAAAAATTATTATGTGAAAAACAAATGTGAAATGCGTCTGAATGATTGGGCTTCAGAGAACAAACATATTCTTATCACGGGACATACACATCGTCCAGTAATGCCAGAGGAGCCTTCTTTTTACTATAATACAGGCAGTTGTGTCCATCCACGCTGCATTACTTGTATTGAAATCGAACGAGGTGTCATGATGTTAGTTAAATGGAGTATGAGTGCTCGGTCTGACAGTATACTATATGTAGCGCGCGAACAGATTTCCAAAGGTGTGCCATTAATGCGTAACTAAAAGTTTTTTATTATGTTTGGTTATTTTGACAAAACACAGAAAGAAAAAATATATCATTGAGCATTTCATAAATTTTTCATCAATGCAAAATTTTATGAAAAAGAGGGAGAGAACTAGTGAATCATTGTCTTATTTTAATAGCACGTTATAATCCACTGTTTGTAAAACAGGAGCTATTTCCTGAGATTGAGAAATATTGTACAGAATTTGGTATTTTGTCACAAACTGCTTATGATATTTTTCAAAAAAATAAATTTGCAAAAAATAGCCTATACTTTCATCATCTATATGCGGAGACAGATATACCAATCAACCAGGAATATGAGGCGATTGCATTTAGTAAGAATTTTAGGATACAGCCAAACTCGATTCAAAGATGTCATTCTAAGATTTTGTGTTTTTTTACAGCTGTTCATACACGTCCATCAGACCATGCGATGCGAGGACATCATGAAATCAGTTTAATACAATTTGAACAAGAAAATCCGCCTATGATTGATAAGCTTTTTGAAGTTACAGAAAAGAAACCATTGCCCATTTCAGAAAATAAATATATTTATCTGGGGTCAGAAGAAGAATTAAAAAAGCGTGCTTATGAACAAGAGAAAATGGATAAAAAAAGAATATAAATCGGATATCTGGAAACAAAACGGTTGACAAACGGATTGAAACAGGTATAATAAAATTATTCAGTGTTTTATTAAAGTAACTTTTAAGAATCCTTTTATAGATTTTAAGCATAAAAACTTTTAAGAATCTACTTAGAAATTTGGGGAGGATGCTATGACAATAGAGGAAATGAGGCAGAAAAAATTGCAGAAAGGATATAGCTATGCTCAGATTTCCAGTTTATCGAAAGTTCCACTTGGCACTGTACAAAAAATTTTTTCCGGGGAGACAGCACATCCACGCTATGCGA
The DNA here is from genome assembly GCA_910583965.1 of uncultured Lachnospiraceae bacterium. GTDB lineage: Bacteria > Bacillota > Clostridia > Lachnospirales > Lachnospiraceae > COE1. The sequence goes on along the minus strand of CAJUAE010000124.1, from coordinate 2,567 downwards.
CGCTTCAGGCGTTAGAGCAAGCATTAACAGAGCAGGATAATAATATCATTTTGAAAGATAACACTATTTTTTCCTATGGAAATCCACAGGAGAAGAAACAGGGTGAATATACGACGGAAGATTATTTTATCACCTCAGATGAAATTAGAGTGGAATTAATTGATGGTGTAATGTATGATATGAAGACTCCAACGTTTGACCATCAGAAGATTGTAGGAGAGATTTACAGGCAAATTGCAAATTATCTAATAGAAAATAATAGGAATTGTGAGGTAGGTATCTTTCCTGTTGATGTGCAGCTTGACTGTGACAACAAAACTATGGTGCAACCAGATATTTTTATTCTATGCAATAATGAAAAATTATTAAAGGGAAAAGTGTTTGGAGCGCCAGACTTTGTGCTAGAGGTCATATCTTTTGCTACAAAACGAAAAGATTATTTCAGAAAGCTAGAGAAATATGAGAATGCCGGAGTGCGTGAGTATTGGATTTTTGACCCTTACAAAAAAGAGCTAATAGTTTTTTTCTTTGAGTGTGATATTTATGCACAAAGTTATGATTTGAAACAACCTGTTCCAATTTATATTTTTGAAAAAAAGTTACAAATTTATTTTGACCAAATAGTAAAATGGTGTCAATCATTTGAGAAAAAATAAGTATAATATTTTAGTGACAGTTTATATATAAATTGCTATAAATTTTAGTTGGGAGATGGTAGGGATATCACAGCAATATGCAATCAAACGGACTGAAATGAAAAAAAAGGAGTATCCCCAACGATTAGGTTCTATTACAAGAGCACCTACATACTTATATTATAGAGGTAATATTGAAATTATCAATCAAAAACAAAATATTGCAGTGATTGGAAGTAGACATATATCCGAAAAAGGAATGAAAATAGCATATCAGATAGGTTATATGCTGGGAGAGAGAGGAATAAATGTGGTGAATGGACTTGCTCTGGGTTGTGATACACACGTACTACATGGAGTACTTGCCGCAGGCGGAAACTGTGTTGCAGTACTACCATGTGGATTGGAGCAGATTGTACCATATTCCAACTGTGAGCTTGCAAAAAGACTGTTGTTAAATGGCGGTTGTTTAGTGAGTGAATATCTTCCTTCAACACCAGCGCAGGCGTATCAATATGTAGAGAGAGACCGTTTACAAAGTGGAATTAGTGATGGAGTACTTGTGATAGAGGCATTATATAATAGCGGTACAATGCACACTGTCCGATATGCTATTAAACAGGGACGAAGGCTGGCTTGTATTGCTAGCAATCTATTGTCATATCCTTCTGGGAATCAATGGATTGAGGGATTAAGCGAAGCGTATGTGATTCAAGACAAAATGGATTTAGATAGTTTTATAACAGATTTATACAAGCAGATAATATTTAAACAAATGGTGATCACAACAGAATAGTTTGAGAGAAAGGATTACTTTTTAATTTACCAAAATTAAAAACTCTTGCCGGTTTGTTTATAATCAGACATTGGCATATCGGAAAGAAACTTATGAGAAAGAGAAAAAATCTGTCAGCAGAACAGACTGCAATAATTACTGCAACAGAGAATTAAAGTAGGCGTATGATTGGTTAAGGGAAGTGGACAAATTTGTCCTGACGAATGCAGTTTATAACAGGGATTGCGCATACCAGAAATTTTTCAAAGAACATGCAGGATATCCAAAGTTCAAGAGCAAGCATGACAGCCATAACTCTTACAGGACAAATTTCACGAATGGGAATATTGTGGTAGATTTTGAGAAAGGAAAGATAAAATTACCAAAACGAAAAACAGTAAAAGCAAAGCTGCACAGAGAATTTAAGGGGGAAATAAAATCAGCCACGGTTTCACAGGCATCCAGTGGGAAGTGTTTTGTGTCAGTGCTGGTAGAAACAGAACATGTGGAAATGTCGTATACAGAGGGGAACATAGGATTGGATTTGGCAAAATCCATATCTGATGTGTCATGGTATGAGCTGACAAGGCAGTTAAAGTATAAGTCAGAGTGGAATGGGAGGAAGTACATCAAAATAGATACATTCTATGCCAGCAGCCAGATATGTTCTGCCTGTGGAAATCAGAATGCCGATACAAAAGATTTGTCAGTAAGGGAATGGGAATGCCCGGTTTGTGGTGCAAAACATGACAGGGATATTAATGCGGCAAGGAATATTTTAGCAGAAGGACTAAGGCAAACAGCGTAAAGGGAAACGATATAGGGCAGGGACTGCCCGAATTAACGCCTGTGGAGATAGTAGGTAAACCAAACAAGTTTGGTTACGAGGTCGATGAAGCAAAAAGCCCATTGGCTTTAGACAATGGGTAGTTCACATGAGTAAAAGGTATTGTTATGATTATGATTCAAAAATAAGTGAATTATGTTGGGATAATGAAAAAGTTCGTAAAGTGGACTATGGACAAGTAGAATATTGTAAAGATGAAGATATTATGATTTATCCGTAATTTTGGACAGGAAATGTCTATAAAGGAAACGGATAGAATCCGCTGATTCCAGAGCGAGTATGGCAAACAGAAAAAAGAACAGGTTTTTAG
>CAJUAE010000123.1 GCA_910583965.1 uncultured Lachnospiraceae bacterium | reverse complement strand
TTTTATTCTCCTAGAACTCTTTCTCTTGCACTTTTCTTTTCTGCTGGTTTCTGACTTATTTCATTAAGAGTGGTATCAAAATACTGTTCAATCCACGCAAACGAATTGTGAATACCGGAAACTTCCCATGGGTCAGAGGGTGCAATCTGAATATTGTATCCGTTTACTGAAGCCCCTTTTGCTTCTGGAAATTCCTCAAAACTCGCAAGCATATAAAGCACAACATCCTGCACACCTTCCTCCATGTCAAACCCAGTAAATTCTGCCTGAATATGCTCTGTCTGGCAAACGCCCTCGCACACATAAATTTCTAGTTCGCCTTGATATCCGTACTGCTCCCCATCAATCGTATATGTGTACGAAAACAAATGCAATTCCCGTCCATCATTCGTCTGATAATCATAAAATATTAAATCAGAAATTTTTTTGTTATATTTTTTTTGAACATAAGTCTCTATTTTCTGTTTGTTATGTTCCCAGTCTGCAAACGCCTTCTCTCCCATCTGCTCTTTATCTCGAATTAGACAAAAGACATCTGCCACATCCTTACCAAACAAAGCACAGTTGGCAAAAACTTTCCCAGATTCCAGAATGCCAAATCTTGCTTGCGCCAGTGTCCCAAACTGATATTCTGGTGTCTTAATCCCATTCACGCCCATTCGCCGTTTCACATAGACATTCCGTTTGACTTGAAGCTGCATATTGGGATAAATCAAATTCGGATTTGTAATTCGGTCTGTATTCTGTATTGCAAGTTGTGTATAATTTTCTCCATTTCCCAATAACTTTTCTGAAATACCCCAAAGACTATCTCCCGCACAAACCTCATATGTGCCAATATCCTCTGTAAGCACACAATATTGTTCCTGTTCACCGTAAGCTATATCATACTGCACTAGCTTATCTTCTGATGCATACACAATCAAAGAAGTGCACTCTATCCGTCCGAAAAATATACCTGTAATGACGATTACTGCTATTGCTCGACAAATTCCCATATACTTGAATCCTTTCCTAGCCAAAGATTCTCCTCTAAGTTCTCACACACTAAAATTTCCCCTGTGCTCTCTGACTGCTCATACCAATTCCAAAATTCTGAATCCGTTCGGTATGGCTCTAATTCAGCACTCTGAAAATGCGCACAAAAACTGTTTTCCAATGGCAATTTATTCACAATCTTATTGGGTTTAGGGTCATAGGACAATCCAATCACAAAATTCTTATTCGCATCCAAATAGAAAAAGGGAGTAAATAGATATTGCGCGTTCGCTTCTTCATCGTCATTCAAAAACCACTGCAAAAATGTTTCCCGTGTATCTGCATCATTTATAATCAGATCGCCATAATCTCCACTCGCCTCCACCACTGTACACCAAAGGTCCATAAAATCATCATTTAGCGTAAAAATATCTGAGAGCGTATATTGTTCACCTGTCATTAGATTAACATTTGCGCAGCGCTGTGTTCTATGTACATAATGTACTGGTGAGATTGGCGCATAAAGTTCCTGAAAATGCACGCTCATTAAATATTGACTGTGGTATGGTATCTCGCAGTGCACATCACTACAAAACATTTGATAATCCTTCTGCAACTCCTTTACTTCCTCGTCTGGAAAAAGATGCCAATAATGAACTTTTTCCATTGCCATCTCATAGAAAAAGTCATTGAGTGTCTCCTCCTGCTTACTGCTTATTCCCGATACACGCGGATACTCTACTGTCAACACATCCCAATAATCATATTGCTCTGAATACTGTACATAATATTGTTCTTTTTGTACTGTATAATCTCGACACCCTCTTGGTGTAAGAAAATGTACCGCTTTGTAAACGCCTATACCCAACACTATTACAGCCACTACCGCACCAGCCAAAAATCCTACTGGAATCTTTTTCTTTTGTTCCCCTCCCATATGCATTCTCCCATTCTTTTTCGCCTCTGAAAAGCTATTCTATAATATCTAAATTATAAAATGAGAACGCATCAAACTTGTATCGAATTTGCATCATTGTTGCATCATTATTTAATTTTCGTTACTGTTCACTCACAATATGTACCAAAATCAAACGTAATATAACAGCAACTAATTTTGTGCGGTCTGCCTCCAAATATTTTTTACAGAAGAATAACTTGCCCAAATGGAAAGTGCATATCCAAAAATCAAATCTTTTGCAACAGCACCAATTAATTCTGACTCCTTTAAAAGTTCTGGAACCATACGAAAGGAATCTGCCATTGAAAGAGAATACATTTCTCCGAGTTCAGCGTGAACTGTAATCCCTAATGATACAAATTCTGCTGCCAGAATTGCTAGAAAAGAAAGAATAATACAAAGAATAATCCCGCCTTTTGACAAATGTCCTCCAAGCAATTCATAACCTTTCATACCACAAAACACAATGGCATAGCCAGCGATTCCAGCAATAAATCCAATACGCCCAAGAAAGACCCACAATGCTGCTCCAAGTAATACGCCCAAAACCGCGCCAATAATCCCTAACAAAATATTCTCTCTCACTGGTTGTACTCCCGATGTGAAATTAACCGTCTGTTCATTCATCATTTTTCCTCCTCATCTTCATTTCACCAATTTAATAAGTATATTTTCCAATTATATCCAATACTTATCTCTGCCAAACCCAAATAAATATCAAGCAAGAAAGGTTACTTTGCCTACCCTTGCACCAATGCACCATATAATATATTTCCCTCTATTTGACATACACAATCGAGCAGGGAAGATTATTTCTCCTACTACTTGTATCAAACGCGAACAGAGAAAGCTGCATTTTCTTTTCCGTATTTGTATGCAATTGAGTACTATTCATATGCAATCTGTGCGTTGTTTTAGCGTCTTATCTCCTCTGTACGAGTTCGTGTAATCAAGTCGGGAAGGTGTATCTTTCCTTACTCGTGCATCAATTTCTGCTGACATTTTTCCTCTGGACATTTGTGTGTATAGTCCATGTGCATAAAAAAGAGAACCTCTTGTTCAAAGTACAATCAAGGGTTCTCTTTTATTTTTAATCAGTCGCCAAAACTGATGCCAAGCATCTTTGCTTCCTTAATGATTGTTGAATCAGGGTCTACCATCTTAAGTTTGCCCGCTACATCCTGAAGTGGTACTTTTACAACCTCTCTGTTCTGGTAACCAACCATATAACCATATTCACCCTTGAGAATCAGCTTCGATGCCTCTGCGCCAAGTCTGCTTGCAAACACTCTATCATAAGGATCAGGACTTCCACCTCTCTGTGTATGTCCCGGAACAGTGACACGTACTTCCATTCCACTCTTTTCCTTAATCTTATCTGCAATCTCATAAGACACACTTGGATATTTATAATCTGCCATATACTTCTTAAATTCTTTTTTAGAAAATGCTGCTACATCCTTGGAAATCGCACCTTCCGCCACCGCGAGAATGGTAAATTTACTACCTCTCTCTGAGCGCTTTTGTATCGCTTTAATAATCTTATTTATATCATATGGTATCTCCGGTATCAATATAATGTCAGCACCGCCCGCAATGCCTGCATTTAAGGTAAGATAGCCTACTTTATGCCCCATCACTTCCACAATAAACACACGTCCATGAGAAGCAGCGGTTGTGTGTATCTGGTCAATACATTGTGTCGCAATATCAACTGCACTTTGAAATCCAAAGGTCATATCTGTTCCCCAGAGATCATTGTCAATGGTCTTTGGCAATGTCACAACATTTAATCCTTCTTCACGCAAAAGATTTGCAGTTTTGTGTGTACCATTTCCACCGAGAATTACCAAGCAATCCAGACTAAGCTTATAATAATTATGTTTCATTGCTTCCACTTTATCAAGACCATTTTCATCCGGGTCACGCATATTCTTGAACGGCATACGTGAGCTGCCAAGGATTGTACCACCTTTTGTCAATATTCCTGAGAAATCTGACGGCGAAAGCATCTTGTACTTTCCATAAATCAGCCCCTTGTAGCCATCAAGGAACCCAAAAAGTTCTACTTCCTTTCCTGCATTGAACAATCCTTTTGCCACGCCACGCATCGCTGCGTTCAACGCCTGACAATCACCGCCACTTGTTAACATTCCGATTCTTATCATGGAAACCTCCTTCTTCGCACTTCGCTGCGCACTATGATCCATATTGATATGAAACTGTAAGAGAATCCAGCATCAACTGATAAAAACGTCCTCGTTCCAGTCCATTATCCATGTTATTTCATATTATAATCCTTTTTTTAGATACGAACAACTTACTAAATAAAAATAATATCAATTTTGTTAAAATGCACAAAAATTTTCATAAAATCTATCGGCTGCGCCAAAAACAAGGCTGTACATAACAGAATATAACACTCCAACTTACTGCCACAGATTCTACTGCGCCAAAAACAAGGTGTACATAATAGGACATATTTGACCAAAAATTACTGTTCTGAAATGGAAAGAACTACTAAAAAAGATTATAATTAGTTCGTTTCAGTAACAGTTAATCTACAAGAAAGGCGGTGCTTATTATGGCAGGCAGCAAGCGAACAGACAACAAAGGCAGAATCCTCAAAACAGGAGAAAGCCAACGCAAAGATGGTCGATATCAATTTCAATACACAGATTTCATAGGAAAACGACATTGTATATATGATATGAACCTGTCCAAATTGCGCGAAAAAGAAAAGAAAATTTTAAAGGACCTAGCAGATGGTATTCGGAGCATGGATTCTAAGAAAATCACGCTGATTGATCTCGTAGAAATATATTTAGAAAATCATCGAAGTATAAGAGAAGCCACCGAAATATCCTATCGGAAAATTTTTAATCTTCACATTAAGGATAGTTTTATTGGGAAAAAGCCAATCTGCAATATTAAGAATAGCGATATGCTAAAATTTTATAATGGATTACTCGATAAAGGCTTATCTTCCGGTTACCTGCATATTATGAATGCGTTTTTAAGTCCAGCTTTCGACTTGGCAGTTGACGATGACCTTATTCGTAAAAATCCTTGCAATAACATTATGACAAAACTGGAAAAGACAGAAAAAATCCCTAAAAAAGCAATGACGCTCGAAGAACAGCGATGCTTTCTAAATTTCCTATCCAAAAGCAAACGTTTCAACCCCTATCTTCCGTTATTTACAATTCTTCTTGGTACTGGGTTGCGTATTGGCGAGTGTCTAGGACTTACATGGAAAGAAGTCGATTTTGAAAACAAACTTATCTATGTCACACATACACTGCGCTATGACAATTATGGCGACGGAAGCAAATTTCACATCTCCGAGCCCAAAACAGAAAGCGGAAAGCGCATAATTCCTATGATTGAAGAAGTTCAAAAAGCATTTCAAAACATATGGAATAAAAATATAATCTTGGGAGGAAGTGGGGACTTTACAGTCGATGGATATCAGGATTTTGTTTTCCTGACAAGAAAAAAGAGAAGATTATACATGCCAAATACAATTTCTCAAATGCTCACACGTATTGTCAATTCATACAATGATGAGGAACGTATCATTGCCGCTGCCGAAAATCGAGAGCCACTATTACTTCCGCATCTGACGCCTCATATTATGCGCCATACTTTTTGTACACGCTTTTGTGAGAACGAGACAAACGTCAAAGTAATTCAGGAAATCATGGGACATAGAGACATCAAAGTTACAATGAACATATACAGCCATGTGACACTTGACAAAGCGAAATGCTGCATGGAAAATATGGAAAAAGTTTTACAACAAACTTTACAACAAAAATAGCAGATTCGTATTACTAAAAAATGCAAAAGCCCCTTATAATTACTAGTTTCTCTAAAAATAATTACTGTAATCAATACCTCAAACTCAGTTGATCTTAAATAATGTCGTACACCGTCAAAAACTAAGTGCTTTGCTCAATATTCTATATCCAAACTTTTTAGTTTATTAAAAACTCCCTCAATATTAGGGGTGTAATCTTATCTATTTATATATTTAAGTTTCATAAATAATAATTTGATAATGTAAAAATATAAACACAAAGCAGCGATATGCTTTTACAGACAAAATCTCCCATATATATGTTCTGTATAAGCAAGGAGCGCTGAGAGGTTATGAAAGGTTAAATAGTATTAATGGAGGAAAAGGTGCTATGAAAAATCGTGTTATTAAGAAGATTATGGCATACTTATTGGTGGGTGCCATGGTTATCACTACACCAATGACAGCATCGGCGAGTGAATTGCAAAAGGCATACAGTACCGAAGATGGTGGCAGCGGAAAAGAATCTAACTCAAATTCTGGTTCCAACTCTAATTCCAATTCTGTTGGAAAAGAAATTCCAGTTGATGTGCCTGGAATAGTTAATGCATTAGAATTAAATATTTTGGGCATGACAATGGATAAGTCAACAGTGGATCTGGAAGTTGAAAAAACGGATTCTTTAAAAGTTCATGTATTGTTTGATGATTGGAATGCTGAAGATGAGGAAATGGATTGGGTCACCAAAGACGAGAAAGAGAAAATTGAACAACAGATCAAATGGTATAGTAGTGACTCAAATATAGTTAATGTATCTCAAGCAAGTGATGATCCAACACGTGCAGTCATCAAAGGCGTTGCTAATGGTCAAGCGACGATACATGCGTGGATTGAAACAGATGGTTTTGGTTATTCAAATAATCCAAATAGACCAACCCAAAATGATATTATGGCTACAACTACTGTTACAGTAATTGGTGAAAAATATACAATTGAACCGCTAGAATTAACAGCTTATCCAAAGCATAAATACAAACTTGCAGATAAAGTAATGTTTAAGTATGCAAAGAACTCTAAGCCTGCAAGTGAAACTGGCGAGACTGTTGTTTTCTCTAATTTACTTGACAGTAATAAAAAAACTCCAGCTAAAACAAAAGCTACTTTGACAGATGATGGTTTGCTCACAATAGGTAACAAAGCGTTAAAAGAGGAAGTATACACATGTACTGTGGTAAGTTCTTCTGGCGAAATAGGTACTGTTACTATTACTATAGGTGAAGCAGTTCCAGCAACAAGCGTAACAATAGAAAATGTAATTGACAAAGTTGATTTAGGTAGTGACAACTATATTCAATTTATAACTGCAAAGTTAAGTCCAGACAATTCAACAGATGCTGTAGAGTGGAAGTCTAATAAGCCTAAGATTGTTACAGTGGAACCAGTAGATACAGAAGGAAAAGAAGCAAAACTGAAAGCGTTAGCAACTGGTAAGGCCACAATCACCGCAACAGCTACAAGTGGAAAAAAGGCTACTGTTGCTATTACAGTGACTGCTGAAAATATTTCAATTAAATTAGTTGAGACAGCAAATACTTTTACAGGAAAAGATTTGACTTTAAAAGCAGAAGCTGTTGGTAAAGAAAATAAGAACTCTATTCCATATGCTAGTATTAAGGGTGGATTTAAATGGTCAATTGATAACAAAAAGAATGCATCTATTAAACCGGCAAAAGATTCTGTAATAATAAAACCAAAAACTCTTTTATCAGAATCAGAGGAAGAAGATGGTAAGAATGTCGCATCTGTTACTATTACAGTAGAGACAACAAAGTTAAAAAGTAATGATGAGAAAGAATGTAAAGTTAAAATAACACAAAGTGACATTGCAGATATTACAGTAGATGAAATCACAAAAACTGTAGATTTAGAAAATGATATAGTAGCCAGTAACCCAATACAGATACTGGGTAAAATGCCTGTTACAAAGAGCACTACAAGAAAAATATATGTAGGCAAAGATTATAAATATGTACCACATACATGGGTCAATAAATATGAAAATAGTAATTTAAAATTAGTCGAAGATCCAGAACAGGCAGCTGCTATTGCATGGACTGTCAGTGGAAAAGCAGCAACAATTAGTTCAGATGGTAAACTTACAGCAGTGAGTGCGGGAAAAGCAACTATTACTGCAAGTTATGTTTCGTTGAAATATGATGCAAAAGGAAAAGCGAAACCACAACTTAAGAAAAAGACAATTCCTGTACAGGTCATTCAAAACGCTAAAGAAATCGGATTTAAAACTCCAATAGTTATTAAGAATCCAACTAAAAATGGAAGTCCTCAAAAAGTAACTTTTACAATTAGTAGTGTTCTTCCAAAGAAAGCAACCTATAATATAACAGACTGGAAGGTATTGGCAGCTAAAGGAGGTACAAAACTTGATGTTGCCGTAGATGGCAGCAAAGATACTAGTGCAATTAAGTTAGATGCAAGAGATAAAAATGGTAACTTTAAGAAATCAGCTACAATTACACTTCCTGGAAAGATAGAAAAAGATACAGTTATTAAGGTAGGTGCATATACAGATGGTGGAGCAGTTGCATTTGGATATATCTATGTAACCGATAAGACAACAAAACCATATACTGTTAAGTTAGATGAGAAAGTGGTTGATAAAAATACTTCAATTACTCTTGCATCAAGTGGACAGTTGACTACAAGCTTTAGTAACGGAGAAGCTCCTATATGGACAGGTGGCGGTTCTCAGTCTTATAAAGTAGAGCCAATTACATATGTAGTAGATAAGAATTCTGTTAAATTTGTCAGTGTTACAAAATCTGGAAAAGTAACAGGATTAAAATCAACAGGAAAGAAGACAGCTACAATCAATATAATGTCAGCTTCTGGAGGTAGTGTAAAAAAGTTTGTGTCTATGGAAAAAAATACCTCTTTTTGGGCAAGA
>CAJUAE010000122.1 GCA_910583965.1 uncultured Lachnospiraceae bacterium | reverse complement strand
GGAGGAAACTTCTTTAAGGGCTGTATGTTCTTCCCATTTCTAATCAATGGTATCGCAATTGGGTTCATTTTTAAATTCTTCTATACAAGAGGATTTGTTCTGGATACAGTTCTTAGCTGGTTGGGATTTAACGTTGAAAACCTTCCTTATTGGCTGCGGGATCAGAGCATTAACAATTGGTCGCTGGTTGCCACAAGCGTGTGGAAATATTTTGGACAGAATATGGTATTGTTCATCGGTGCAATGATGTCTGTCGATGCATCGCTCTATGAGGCAGCAGATTTGGACGGTGCAAACAAATGGCAGCAGTTCAAGTACATCATGCTTCCAAGTATTAAGACAATTGTCATGTTGAATCTGATTATGTCCATCACGGGTTCTCTCAGTGCATTTGAGCCTGCGTATGTCATTGCGTCAAAGGGAGCAAACGGTACAGCTACATATTTTGTAAAGATGCATGAAGTAGCACATACAAGCCAAAAGATTGGTCAGGCATCTGCAATGGCAGTTGTGCTTCTGCTGATTATTTTTGCAGCGACAATCTTGCAAAAAATTTTCTTCAAATATGTATTTAAGAGTGGAGAGGACGAGGACAAAGGTGCAATGGCAAGACGCGAGAGACAGATTGCAAAGTTGAATGCAAGGAAGGGGGCATAAACATGACTGCAGTACAGGCATTTAAGAAGTATTTATGGATTTTTGTAAAATATTTTTCGGTAATATTTTTCTCATTTATCGCTTTGCTTCCTATTGTTTCCTGCGTGATTACTGCGCTGAAAACAAAGACAGAGTACGAAAATACAAGTGTGATGACCCCACCAGGAAATTGGTTTAACTTTGAGAATTTTGTGACAGCTTTCCGCGATGGTGGTATGGGTAGAGCTTTTTTAAACTCTGCGCTTATTGTAATTTGTGTTGTAGTTGGTTCTGTATTGATTGGTTCGATGATTGCATATGTATTGAACCGCTTTAAATTTCCAGGTAATGGATTGATTCGTAGCTTGTTCCTTTTTGCAACACTTCTTCCGGGGATTGCAATGCAAGTTGCTACTTACCAATTAATGTATCAATTAAAATTTATTGATACATTATATGGATATATTATTTTGAGTATGGGTACTGATGTAATTTCCATTTACGTTTTTATCCAGTTCTTTGAAAATATTTCGGTTTCACTTGACGAATCAGCGTACATGGACGGAGCGAATTACTTTACAATTTTCTACAGAATTTTGTTTCCACTGTTAAAGCCAGCAATTGTGACCTGTGCGATTTTAAAAGGGGTAGAAATCTACAACGAGTATTACAATGCGATGCTCTACTTGACAAAACCAGATTTAAAGACAGTTTCTTTGGCACTCTATACTTTTACAGGACCTTTTGGGAACCAGTACAATCTAATCTGTGCCGGTGTTATTATGACATTGCTTCCCGCGCTAATTATATTTATAGCATTCCAGAACCAGATTTATTCAGGATTAACAGCCGGCGCTGTAAAAGGCTAAAACAAACTAAAAACACCTAAAATAATTTGCTGCATCTTTTGCACAGACTTAGAGAAATGGTGCAGTAAATTATTTTTAAGTAAAAATAGACAAATACTTTCGGAATATTCCCTAATTGCAGTCTGACAGATTAATTGTTAAGATAAAATAGAGTTAAATATTTCTTGTTATTAGGAGGCTAAATATGGCTAATTTAAAAATGCGCTCCGAGGTGATTGCGCATCTTACAAAAGAGATGATACCGTTTTGGAAAAGTCTAAGGGATTATGAGAACGGTGGTTACATAGGTTATCTTGGATTTGATTTGAAAACGGATAAAAAAGCGGTTAAAGGTTGTATCCTGAACAGTCGTATTACTTGGTTTTTTGCAAACGCATATACACTTTTAAAAGAAGACAGTCTCCTGGATGAAGCAAAGCATGGATTTGATTTTTAAAAAAATGCTTGTTGGGACAAGAAAAACGGCGGTGTATATTGGTCTGTGAATTATGATGGGACTCCCGCTGAGACATTAAAACATACTTACAATCAAGCATTTTCAATCTATGCATTATCGTCTTATTATGAGGCAAGTGGGGATTTGGAAGCATTGGATATGGCGTATCAACTCTATGATTTAATTGAGGGGAAGATGCGTGATTCGCTGGGATATTTGGAAGCCTTTGATGAGGAATTTCATGAGATTGACAATGAAAAGCTCTCGGAAAATGGTGTGATGGCATCAAAGACAATGAACACCTTACTGCATGTGTTTGAGGCGTACACGGAACTGTATCGGGTAGACCACAATGAGAAGGTTGCAGAGAAAATCAGATGGATGATGGACCTTGTGGCAGAAAAGATTTACAACCCAAAGTTGCATCGCCAAGAAGTATTTTTTGATAAGAATTGGAATACCATTATAGATTTGCATTCGTATGGACATGATATCGAGACGGCATAACAATAATAAGGAGGAAGTAAAAATGAGCAAAGTAAAAATGATGAGTCCGGCAGTTCCAAATATGCCTTGGCAGGACAGAGCAGAGGGGAAGACATCCGGCATTACCGATGCCCCCATCTGGAGATACAATGAAAATCCAATTATTGGGAGAAATCCTGTAAAGGGTGTTGCAAGAATTTTTAACAGTGCAGTAATTCCCTATGAAGGTGCATTTATTGGGGTATTTCGCGGCGAGCAGACAAATGGCGTGCCCTATATTTATCTAGGGCGCAGCGAGGATGCGATTCATTGGGATTTTGATGCGAATAAGATAAATTTTGTCGACGAAGAAGGAAATCCTTTTATGCCAGTATACGCATATGATCCTCGTCTTGTGAAGGTAGAAGACATATATTATATTATCTGGTGCCAAGACTTTTATGGTGCGGCAATTGGAATGGCAAAGACAACAGACTTTAAGACATTTACACGAATTGATAATCCATTTCTTCCATTTAATAGAAACGCAGTGCTGTCTCCAAGAAAGATTGGCGGCAATTTTATGATGCTAAGTCGTCCTTCGGATTCGGGGCATACACCGTTTGGTGATATTTTTGTAAGTGAAAGTCCTGATTTGGTTTATTGGGGCAAACATAGACATGTGATGGGGAAAGGAAATGAGTGGTGGCAGTCCCTAAAGATTGGTGGCGGTGCAGCGCCAATTGAGACAAGTGAGGGGTGGCTATTGTTCTATCATGGAGTGACAGGCACTTGCAACGGATATGTATACTCGATTGGCGGCGCAATTCTTGACATTGACAATCCTTCGATTGTAAAATACCGCTGTGAAAACTTTTTGTTGACACCAGAGGAGTGGTATGAGGAGAGAGGATTTGTTCCGAATGTATGTTTTCCATGCGCTACAATTCATGATTCAGATACTGGCAGAATCGCTATCTACTATGGTGCAGCAGACAGCTATGTAGGACTTGCGTTTACAGAGCTTGATGCAATTATAGATTACATCAAGAATAACAGCAAAGTGACAACAGCGGATACAGAAATTGGCAGAAGATAGTCTGTGTAATTGTTCAAGTAGGAGAAAAGAACGCCGGATATGCGGCGTTCTTTTTATACACACAGACGCGGAAAGGAAATATGCAGTGAAAGCTGCCCGCGTCCGGTGTGCGAGTAGGGAGAAGATGAATTTTCTCTACTCGATTACACAGATCTGTACGAGTAAGGGAAGATAGCCTTTCCTATCTAATTATACATGGGAGGTACAACAATGTTAAAAGAGACATTACTTCAGGATATTCCAGAGATAAAAGTGCATGGAAGGACGACGGCATGTCGCGCGCCGCTGACCTTGTTTTGGACGGCAAGCGGATTTGAATGCAATGTGACAGGATCGGAATTCTGGGTAGAGCTAGAAGTTACGTTTGAAGTCTATGAGTCATGGTTTAGCTATACGATCAATGGAGATTGGGTGGGGCGGCAAATGCTGCAAAAGGGCAGATACTGGGTTCCACTGTTTCGGGGTATGAGTTCGGATGGTGTCAAAAACGTACACTTTTTTAAGGATTTACAGGCGATGAGCGATGATGGAAATTCTTATATTCATATTCATGCGTTTCGCTATGATGGGGAGTTTCGCCCAGTTGTGGATAAAAAGTTAAAAATTGAGTTTATTGGTGACAGCATAACTTCCGGTGAGGGGCTTATTGGCGCGCGGGAAGAGAGCGATTGGATACCAATGTTTTTTTCCGCAGTGAAAAGTTATACTTATCAGACCGCACAAATACTTGATGCAGAATACCGTGTTTTTTCGCAGAGTGGATGGGGAGTGCATAATACATGGGACAACAATACGCGGGGAGCCATTCCAAAATACTATAAAGAAATTTGCAGTCTGATGCCTGGACCTGAAAATGAGAGACTTGGAGGAAATCAGCCGCACGATTTTGCGAGTTGGCAACCGGATTTTGTGGTGGTCAATCTGGGGACAAATGATGCCGCTTCTTTTGATCAGCCAGAGTGGGTTGACGCGCAGACTGGAGAATGTCACAAGATGCGCAGAAATGCAGATGGGTCTTATAATATGGAAGATATTAAAACATTTCAGCAGGCAGTGAAAGATTTTTTGGCTCTAATTAGAGAATGTAATCCCAAAGCATATATTATTTGGTGTTATGGAATGATTGGCATTCCGTTCCAGCTTTATCTTTGCGAGGCAGTCTCTTTCTATGCGCATGAGACAAATGACCGATTTATTTCCTATTTGCAGCTTCCAGATATGACAAGAGAGAGCGTTGGATCCAGGGAGCACCCAGGATTTTTGTGTCATCAGCAGGCGGCACAGGTTTTGGCACAGTATATAGCACAGATGCGTTAAAATAAATACATTAAAAGGAGAGAGCGAATGAAAAAAATATGGAAAGGAATATTTGGCGTTTTGATCTGTGGATTTCTTACAGGGTGTGGAGTCACTACAACACCAGAAATCATTATGCCCGATCAGCCTATGGTGTCTTCTGTGGATACAGAACAGAAAGTGACTACAGATAGTAAGATGGCAGATAGTACACAAGTTACAAGTGCTGAAAAAAAGATACACAACAGGAATACACAATCTATTTGATTACTATGGATTTGAGTGACAGTTATTGGAAGTCTATTGATAATGGCTGTATTGACGCAGCTACACAACTTGGAAATATCTGTTATAAATGGACGGGACCAGACACGCGTGATGATGCGCAGCAGAGCGCATGCATTGATGCGGCGGTTGCAGATGGCGCAAATGCAATTTTAATTGCAGCAAACAGTGCAGAAGGGATAAATGATAGTCTGCGCAAGGCAGCGGATGCTGGATGTAAGATTGTCTATGTGGACAGTGCTGCAAGCTATGACTGTGTGACAGCGCTGTCTACGGACAATGTGGCGGCGAGCAGAACAGCGGGTGAAACGATGAAAAGTGCACTGCAGGAGCAGGGAATTACCAGCGGAACCATTGGCATTATGGGGGTGACAGTAGATACAGCCTCCTGTGTGGCAAGAGAACAAGGGTTTCGAGAAGCTTTTGAAGGAACAGCGTTCACCCTTTCAGATACTGTTTATATGCAGGACAATACAGAAAATGTGAAAAATGCTGTTGCAGAGGGGATTTCTCAGGAATATATAGGTTTTTTTGGGACAAATGAAGGCACAACCGCTGCAGTTGGAACAGCATTACAGGAGGAAGGCACACAGAGCATTGTGATTGGATTTGATACGTCAGACACTGTGTTGGAAATGGTTTCTGATGGTATTATCTATGCTACCATGAAGCAAAATCCTGAAGTTATGGGGCGCGATGGACTGAAAATTGCAGTTCAGGCATTAGAGGGTACCTATACAGACACGAACACCAAAACAGATACAGGAGTTACAGTCATAACACAAGATGCAATGTAAGGAGGGGTGTGCTATGAGATTCAAACAGAAAATGTTCACACTCTGCGTGGTGCCACTTCTTTTATTAACTGTTCTTTCTTTAATAAGTGGTATGGCACAATTTCGATCTGGTATGTATGAGGAGACGGAAAGCAGACTCAAATCCAGTGCACTTGCGGCAATGAACTTGTATGACAGCCAGGGGTATGGAAACTATGCCATGAAAGAAGATGGAAATGTCTGGCGTGGTATGAATTTTAATATTTCCAAAGAGACCTCATTGGTTGACAGCTTAAAAGAACAGACAGAAGTTGACATTACATTTTTTTTCCGAGATACTGCAGTGATGACTTCAATTTGTGATTGTAATGGTACGCGTTGGATTGGTATGATGGCGGGCGAGAACATTAAAAAATACACTTTGCAGCAAGGAGCACAACTTTGGTATCGCAATATTGATATTGACGGGAAGATGTGTCATGCTTATATTATACCGATAGTCCAGCCCGGTGATGGCTCTGTGATTGGCGCACTGATGGCATCGGTGTCAACACAGAATTTAGAGAATCGAATCAAACGCTATATTGGTACAAGCGCGGCGGTGTGCGTCGCAGTATTAATGGCGGTCGCCATAGTGATATTTTGTTATATTGGTAGTCTGACTAAGGTTATTCACAATGTACGAGAAGTCTTGTTAAAGGTTTCTGAGGGGGACTTGACAGATGGAAGACTTGCAGGAACACATCGGCGTGATGAGTTTGGGGAATTGTCCTCTGGAACGGAAAAATTAAGAATTAAAATGGCGGGACTTATGGAGGAAATTCGTGCGGGTGTGGAGAAATTGACTCAGGCAGTGGATAAACTAAATGTGACCTTGTGTAAGAATGTTGATTCTGCACATGAGATGAGCAGAAGTGTCGAGAAAATCAATGTGACAGCAAACAATCAAAAACAGGGAACAGAGAGCGCGGAGAGTGATGTTGAGGTTACACGGAAAGCAATCGACCAAATGCTAAAGGAAATAGAGGATATCAGTGAATTGTCAGATCATATGGCGCAGCTATCTACAGCGAGCAAAGAAATTCTCGATGAACTGTTTCACAGCAGCAGGGATTCTCAGGAGACAGTAAAAAACATTAGCGAACAGGTGACTGAGACAAACAATTCTGTTCAGCAGATTCGCAGTGTTACAGAGTACATTATCAGCATTGCCGATGAGACAAATCTGCTTGCCCTAAATGCAAGTATTGAGGCGGCGCGGGCAGGAGAGGCAGGCAGGGGATTTGCAGTAGTTGCTACACAGATTCAGAAGCTTGCAGAAGAGTCCAACAGTTCTGTATCAAGAATTGAGGATAATATTCAGTTGCTGGTTGGGAAGATAACTGGAATTGTTGGTGTAATGGGAACAGTCAATGAGGCACTGCAAAAACAGGAGCAGAATGTAAATCGAACAAAGGATATTTTTGACAAAATTCATCAGGATGTTATGGAGATTACTTATCGTGAAACCAATATGCAGCAGAGTGTGTCTGGTATGAATCAAGCGAAAGACAATATGTCCAACATTATCATAGAGCTGTCAGAATCAGCGCGAAATAATGCAAATCTCTCAGAGAATGCCGCAGAGATGACAACACAGATGATGCATGGAATGGAAGGGCTTGAGATATTAACTGTAGATTTGACAGAACTGGCAAATCGTCTGGATAGAAATCTGAAATCCTTCCGATTGGATTGACTTTATGAGGCAGAACCTCTACAATGGATTTATAAGGTTATACTGGCGGTCAAAAAGACTGACCCTCAGTATAACGTGATGTGACATCTGCATAAAGTATTATGCTGCTTTTTGGCTGTGGATGGTGTGAGTATATGGAAAATGAATGGGGGAAAATTGCATATGAGCGAAATTTTATTTATGATCCCTGTATTTAAACAGATGATCTGGGGCGGAAACAAGCTTGGAAGTAAATGGGGATATGAGATTCCCGGCGAGAACACTGGAGAGTGCTGGGCAGTGAGCGCACACCCAAACGGGGACTGCACAGTGAAGGAGGGCGCTTTTGCCGGAAAGACATTGAGTCAGCTCTGGACAGAGGAACCACAGCTTTTTGGCGGTGCCGCCGGAGACCGTTTTCCACTTTTGATTAAGATTATTGACGCCAATGATGATTTGAGCATTCAAGTACACCCAGATGATACCTATGCTGGAAAGAATGAAAATGGTTCCTTGGGAAAGACAGAGTGTTGGTATATTCTTGATGCGCCAGAAGGTGCAACGCTTGTAATCGGACACAATGCAAAGGATAAAGCAGAACTTGAGGATATGATTCAGAATGGTAAATGGGAGGAGTTTCTGCGTGAAGTTCCAGTAAAAAAAGGTGATTTTATTCAGATTGACCCGGGAACAGTCCATGCGATTAAAGGTGGTATTGAGATTCTTGAGACACAGCAGAATTCTGATATTACATATCGTGTGTACGATTATGGACGTCTTCAGAATGGAAAACCTCGTGAGCTTCATATTGACAAGAGTATTGATGTTATCACAGTTCCAGCAAAATCGGTAGCGGAAAGTGTTATCAATATTTCTACAGATGCAAAAAATACAATGAATCCATTGATTTTATGTGATTATTATCAAGTATGGAAACTAGATGTAGATGGTAGTATGGAAGTTTCACAGGATTACTCATTTCTAATTATGAGTGTTGTCGAGGGAGATGGACAGATTAATGGGCATCCGCTCAAAAAAGGAGACCATTTTATTCTGCCAAATGGTTTTGGCAAAGCCCAACTTCAAGGCAAAATGGAATTGATTGCTTCCACAGTGGTGTAATTTTGGTAATAGTTCAGCCATGCACAATCACTTCCATAGGGTGGACGCCCGTCATGAAATAAGTCGCCAGAAAAGACTTAATATCCTTTGTGAAAATATATATTCTGACGACTTATGAATGGCATGGTTGAACGATAACTAATTTTGTTA
>CAJUAE010000121.1 GCA_910583965.1 uncultured Lachnospiraceae bacterium | reverse complement strand
TAATCTTTCCTTACTCGATTTCCTCGTCTAAGTTAGGATACTCTGGTTCTCCAAAGAAAAACATACTTGGACCACAATGAGGCATTCCGTCCAATGCACCAAACAATACAATCGCTGCCAGAGAAAGGACAGCAAACATAATCTTATCAATCGCATTTTTTGTGAAGTTCTGAATCATTTTAAAATCTCCTTTTGTTGTTAAAATACTATGAAGGCTCTTTTTAATATTGCTAAAGTAAAATATTAAGAAATAAATTACTGAGGAACATTGAGTCGAGCCAAGTTCCATTTTCCTATTATTAACTGCAATGTATGCAGAATAATGGACCAATAAATAATGGGTGCAAAATCTGTCTGATAGATTAAAACTGCAATAAGAGTTTCGCAACCTGCTGCAATGAGTACTGCACGCTTGCGACGAAGCAGTTCTATATCAGAAAGGCTGGGTCTTGATGGGGAACGCACCTGTCCGATTTGATAGATAATTATTATACAGAGCAAGAGTAAAACAATTCCAATTTCAAATGGAATAAGAATTTTGCGAAACAATGCAGTAATCAAAAATAAATATACAAGAGAAAATGCAAAACAAGACCAATAATGTCGAAAATGAAGTCCACCAGAAATTGTGCGCAGTGGAAATTGTATTATAAAGGTAAGTAAAAATTCCGGGAGCATATGTAACATACTAAAAATAAATAAAAATAGTATAAGTTTACTGACATCATATAAAATACATTTTAGATAATATACAAAAAGTTTTTGCTCTCGAACCGTTAAGCTCATATTTTCTCGAATATAATCATTTATGTAATTCAATATTGGCATCTCCTCTTATAAGATGGACTGTTCTAGCAGTTTTTTGATTACGCAATAAAATGTTCAAAAAAGTAGCTTAACAATCTTACTATCTCTTGACATCTGTTAACTGTTATTCAGTATATTGTAAAAAAGTGCTTACATTATATTTTCAAAACAAACGTGTCGAAAATTGTAATAAACGGACAGAATTGACCAAAAAATGGAAGTTAGATGCAAGATATACATACTTCATTTGCAAAAATAGTATTTTCTTTTAAAATGGATTAACCTGAAAAAGAACGATAGGTAATAATGCAAGGAGGTAGTTTATGGAAGCAGAACGAATGAATTTATACAAAGAAGTAGGTGCAAGAATTAAAGCGCTTAGACTAGAGAAGGGATATACAAGAGAGCATATGGCAACACATATAAAACTTTCGGGCAAATTTCTGTATGAAATTGAGTTTGGAAGAAAAGGATTTTCAGCAGATGTACTTTTGCGAATTGCCAACTATCTGGAAACAGACTGTAATTATATTATGACAGGAAAAAGCAATATAAAAGAGAATCTATAAAAGAAAGCAACATGAATAAAAATTGAATAGTTACAGATAATGACCATGTATTAAGAAGCGATTTTAAGTATTAGAAGCACTTCGGAAAGGCATGGTTTTTTTGTGGCAAATATTGTATTGTATTTAATGGCAAAACAGAATGTAGCTTTAGCAAAATCCGATGTGGAACTGAGCGATGTGGCAAGTGTCTACTGCGAGGATGAGACTGTCAAGGAGAAAGTGGAATCACTAAAAATATATCGATTCCGACATGAAGGACCACCGCGAGTGGTGGTTAGTGTTCTAAAGATAATTGAGCAGATTACCAAGCTCTGCCCAGGGATTACCGTCGAAAGTATTGGCGAAACTGATATTATTATACAGAAAGCATCTTTAGAGCATGACAAACCAGAACAGAAGCATAGTCTATGGACATATATAAAAATTGCCATTGTGGCATTAATTTGCTTTTTTGGCTCAGCATTTACAATTATGGCGTTTCATAATGATGTCGGGTTGTCAGATGTGCTGAGTCAGATTTATGAGTTGGTGACAGGAGTGAAATCCGACGGATACACAGCACTTGAGATTTCGTATTCTATTGGATTAGCTATAGGAATTATTGTATTTTACAACCACATTGGAGGCAAGCGTCTCACCTCGGATCCAACACCGCTTGAGGTTGAAATGCGCAATTATGAACGAGATGTCAATCAAGCGATTGTGGAGATGGCAGACAGACAGAAACTGGAAAAGGATGTGGATTAGATGACAGGAAAGCTGATTTTGTTGTGGGTGATTGGTATTAGTTCAGGACTCATGGTTTCGGCTGGTGTGTTCACAGTACTTTTTGTAGTTGGTTTGGTTCCGCGATTCGCTGGGAGAACAGATACCGCCTGGTGTGAGATTTTTTATGAGGAGTGTTTGATTGCTGGAGCAATACTGGCGGATGTGCTCAGTGTTTTTCCAATTGAGGGGGCTCTTGGAAATGGTTCTAATATTCTTCTGACAGGGTTGTTAATTTTGATTGGAATTTTCGCAGGAATTTTTGTGGGATGTCTGTCGATTGCACTCTCAGAGGTACTTGACGGGATACCAATTTTTGCTAGGAGGATGCGACTCAAGATGGGAGTAAGTATCGCGGTTTTAGCAGTTGCAATTGGAAAAGTTGCAGGGGCAATCATTTATTTTATAAATAGTTTTTATGAAGGGATTTAGGGAGGATACATTGATGGCATCAGAACAGAAAAAAGAAGCGTATCAGGAGTATGTAAAGCAAAACTCACCAAAGACAAATTTACCATTACAGATGGGAAAAGCATTTATTATGGGAGGTATTATCTGTTGTGTTGGACAATTTATTGTCAATATGGCAATAAACCAGTTTGGTGTTGAGAAAGAGACTGCGGCGGCATGGTGTTCTATGATTTTAATCCTTTTAAGTGCAGTATTAACAGGATTTAATCTCTATGGAAAGTTAGTAAAATGGGGAGGTGCAGGTGCACTTGTGCCAATTACAGGGTTTGCCAATTCCGTCGTGGCATCTGCGATTGAATATAAGACAGAAGGACAAGTGTATGGGATTGGGTGTAAAATTTTTACAATTGCTGGTCCTGTAATTTTGTATGGAATTGTTACAAGTTGGGTCCTTGGCATTATTTATTGGGTAGGAAAAATGATGGGTGTTATGTAAAAGAGTAGGGGAAGAAAAATTCTTCCCCTACTCTTTTGCTTAACGAAAACTTTTAATCCAATTAATGAGGGAATCATGGTATATATTATCTTTGACATCTTTGCGCATCTGGTCAGTAACAGGTCCATTTTTCTCCATAATAGCAAGAATTGCCTCCTGTAATCCTGCTATTTTGCCCTTTTCAAAATCCTCCGAAATAGCAGTCGTTTTCTCATCAGTGTTGACAACATTCACAGGAGTAGTTTGTGGAGGTGCAACAGGCGTAACAACTGTGTCAGGCGCTTTTTGAACTGTTGTGTTATCCTGCAGAGCAGTTTTGGTTGCGTCTTCTACATGAAGTTCAACAGGTGTAATCACAGGTTGTTTTTCGCAAGTGCTATTCGTTACGGGCAGCCAGATATCGCCGGAATTTGCTTTTACATTTACACAGATATTTCCATTTTCCACACGAATTTTCTGACCTGAAAGCGCGCCGATATACTCTGCAACATTTCCGGCAGGAAGTGTCATTGTAAAGTCGCTATCGTCGTTGTTGACAGTGACAACAACACTTTCGCCTTCAAAGTTTCGCGAAAAAGCATATTGACGATTCATAAGTTTCAGCTCTCTATAGTCGCCATAAGACAATGCTTTAGAATGTTGTCTGGCGCGTCCTAAAGCAGCAATGAGTGCTGTGAAGGAATTATCTGTCAAAGCGTTTTTATATTCTTCGAGATTGAGTGCAGGGCGTAAAGAAGCATCAGAGAATTTTTCTTTTCTGCCTTCAATGCCAAACTCAGAACCATAGTACAATGACGGAATACCTGGCAGTGTATATAATAAGATATGCACTGGCGTAAAGTGCGCTTTGTTGTTCAGCTTTGTATAGATGCGTTCTACGTCATGGTTGTCTACAAAATTGTAGAGTTTGAAGCCGTTTGGATTGTTGCTTCCCATTTCATACAAACGTTTTACTGTGTGCGCAATCTCAAAGAAATTGTGGTCATTGTGGCCAGAATACAGTGCTTTGTGCAGTTGGTAGTTGGTGACAGAATGCAGTGTTCCCTCATTGACCCAACGCGAGTAATCTCCATGAATCACTTCTCCCATAAGCCAGAAGTCTGGTTTAACTTCGTTCGCAACATGACGCAAAGCTTTCATAAAATCAAAGTCAAGTACATCTGCTGCGTCAAGACGGATACCATCTACATCAAACTCGCTCACCCAAAAACGAATTACATCACAAATATAGTCTTTTACGGCTGGATTTCTCTGATTTAGTTTTACCAGCAGGTTGTATCCACCCCAGTTATCGTAACAGAAACCATCATTGTACTCATTGTTTCCACCAAAATTTACATTGCAGTACCAATCTCTGTACGGAGAACTTTCGCGTTTTTCTTTAATGTCTTTGAAGGCAAAAAAATCACGTCCAGTATGATTAAAAACACCATCAAAAATAACTTTGATTTCTTTTTTATGGCATTCTGCCACAAAATTTTTTAAATCTTGATTATCACCAAGGCGACTGTCGAGTTTTTTGTAATCGGTTGTCTCATAACCATGTCCTACGGATTCAAACAGCGGGCCAATATAGATGGCGTTGCAGCCAATGTTTTTGATGTGATCAATCCATGGCAACAGCGTATTTAACCGATGTTCTGGTTCTCCATAAGCGTTTTCCTTCGGCGCGCCAGTCAGCCCTAAAGGATAGATGTGATAAAAGATAGCTTCATCGTACCAAGCCATTTTTATGTCCCCCTTTTCATCTTTAAATTATTTATAGCTATTAATACATATGTTCTACAACTATAAATTTCCAAATCCAAGTATAACATAAAATTGGAAAGTGGTCAAATTATGCTAATGCATAAATTTGGACAATTATTTGATAAGGCGAAATAGTGTGAAATTAAAATTTCACACTAGAAAAACGCAAAAGACAGTGTTTTTCATTTCCATTTGAGCTGCCAAAAGGTGGCATGGGGAATTACTATGAAAAATAAATTTTTTATAGGGCAAATTTGTGCTATGTCTCAATTCGCAAACTTGAGTAAGAATAGGAATTGTTATGAATTTACTGTGTATAATTGATAGTACGCTTCCTTTCGGGCAGACAAAAATGTTTGTCTGATATGCTCCAAAACAGATGAGTCGCGAAGTCGTGCCGTCAGAAGCGGCGAAAAGCGTTTTCCCTCCAAGGAGAGTGCTTCCTGAATAATTTCCTCAAAGTTTTTCTTAGGATGTCCATAAAGCCAAGGGCGATTTAGCGTATTATCAATCCAGTCAATCAGTCCAACTACATCTACTATTTGACGGTAAGGACATGCTAAGCGCTTATAAGTTTCAGGATAACCATGAGAGCCATCATACCAACTGTGGTGTCCGAGTGCTGCCGCGGCATAGTTATGCGTTGATGCGCAGGTATCGAGTCGTTTATGACCAACAATTGTGTGTAAACGTGTGATTTCATATTCCTCGTCAAACCATTGTCTTGCTGTTCGAGAAAACAAATTGATAAAATTAATTTTGCCGACATCATGTAATACGCCACAATTCATGGCAAAATCGTATACTGCTTGTCGTTTGGCATCGAAATTTGTGATTGCTCTAATCTGTTCAATATCATCAAAAAAATTGGGTTCTTCAAGCAAAATAATATCACAGAGAATTGCGGTGGTTTTGCCTACAACTTGCGAATGAACATAGACATCTGGTGCAAAGTGTATCATAATGTTTTGCTGAAAATCACCATAGGAGATGCTATGTGGGGTTTCAATAAAAGTGGTCGAGAGCTGTCGAAGATAGAAAAAGATTTGTTCGTTCGCCTCGTTTTTTGGAAATGCTTCTGCGTAAGAAAGTACCTTGGGATATAGGTTTTCCAGATATTTTTCTCGCTTTGATAACTGTTCTGGATATTCGCGTAGATATTGGCAGTAGAATGCCGGAAGCGAGATGGCAGCGTACATATTTTCGAGTGAGAAACTTGAGGTATCCACTTGATTCATAAGTTTTTCTATTCTTCCAAGCAATTCTTCAAGCGTTAGCAATCCACAGTAATATTCAACTGCATAGCAAGAGAAAGCAGTCCGAATAGGAGGTGCCTCTTGCTTGTTAAGTGATTCTGTTATTCGCTGTTGGTGGACAATATGGGCGGATTCCATGATTGTCACAACATCCTGTGCAGTCATATCGTTATCACGATTATAGGAAATACTGGAAGCCATCTGCTGATGTGTCATATAGAGATATCTATCCCACGGAAGTTCTGGCGCATTTTTTTGGTATTCTTTATCTTGTAAAATTTGTAGTGTCTGTTTGATTACACGGATCTTAGCACTAGCGGATTTAAATTGCCCAAGGGCTGTGTTAGCGCGGGAACGCAGAATATATCCTTTTGTTTCCACGTCATCAATCTCATCAAAATATTTGAGATATGCTGCTGCTTCGGCAAAACATAAACGCATCTGTGACATATAGTATTCAATGTCTGCCAGATCGATACCAACCATTTTAGCACACATATTATGGCGTCCAATTCCCAGCCAGTACAAATAACGTATAATTGCATTGCGGTCTTTGGTGTGACGTGCTCGACTTAACAGTGCCTGGTAAATTTGACAGAACAATCCGCTGTCCAACTCATTTTTTCCATTTAATAAAGCACCAGCAAATTCTTCTAGTTCGGCTAACTCTGTGGGCTGTGCCTCAAAAAGTCTGTCAAATAATGGAAATAGTTCGTTGCGTAGCAGTTCTATATTGCGGTTGACTTTTTCTTTTAACAGACAACGGTCATGTTGTAATTTTTCTTGATAGGCGGCAAAGGATTGCACAGGAGTCTGGCCGCGTGAAGACAAAATGGCGATATCCTTTAAGTTTGCAATATATTCCTCCTGATAGGACTGCATTGATACATTCCCTCCATTGTAATTATTTTGAATTAAAAACGATTCTTTATGAAAATTTTATGGATTAGTATGAAAAATGTTTGCGTAGAATTTCATGCAGGCGGTCTGCGTTGACTGGTTTGGAACAGTGCTCGTTCATTCCTGCTTCTTGTGACAGTCGAATATCTTCGACAAAAGCATTTGCAGTCATTGCGACAATCCAGACAGTCTGTGCATCTTTTCGAGGAAGTTGCCGAATACTTTTAGCGGCATCATATCCGTTCATAATAGGCATCTGAATGTCCATAAAAATCAAATCAAAATATCCTTCTGGAGAATGCTTGAAAGTTTCCAATGCGCGAAGTCCATTTTCTGCCGTCTCCACCTGTACACCAGTCAGCGATAGCAATTCTAAGGCAATTTCGCGGTTTAATTCATTATCCTCAACAAGTAAGAGACGATATTTGCTGTAGTCAAAATGAATCTCTGTAGAGTCGCTGTGATCTTGTTTTACCTTGGAAGTCAATTCGGATAAAACTGCAAAAAGTCTGCTTTGAAATAGTGGACAAGGGACAAAGCCGTTGATACCTGCTCTGGTCGCACGATATTCGATTTGTACCCAATCTGCATCTGCAACCATAATGATTGGAAAATCTTTTCCAGCAAGCTGACGCACATGAGACGCCATGTCAAGAGAAGACATATCAGTAAGTTCTTGGCCGACAAGTAGTGCACAAGGCATACGGTTCTCATATTGTGCTTCAGTCAACCATGTTACTGTTTCCATACCGCTCTTAAGATGTACGACGTTCATTTTATTGTCTTTTAGATAGCTAATAATTTGTTGTGATAGGCTATCTAAAGACGCTGTGACTAGAACTGTCTGTCCTGTGGGAAGCGGGTATTTGTCCTGATTTGTCGGGGCAATAGTCAGTGGAATGGATACACGAAAACAGCTTCCTTTTCCCTCTGTACTCTCAACAGTTATTTCGCCGCCCATACGGTCAAGCAGGTTTTTTACAATTGACATACCAAGACCTGTTCCTTCTATTTTATTGATTGCAGAGCTGTTGACACGCTCGAAAGGAACAAATATTCGCTTTAAAAATTCTGGACTCATGCCAATACCATTATCTTCACATAGAAAATCCAGCCATATTTTTTGGTGTTGTGTGTTGTTTGTGCGCTGTGCAAAATTTACATAGATACTGCCTTCTTCTTGGGTGTATTTCACAGCGTTTCCTATAATATTTACTAGAATTTGACGCAAATGGAGTGGGTCTCCAATTAAATTTTCAGCATAAATTTTTCCAATTTCTATCTGAAAGGATTGATGTTTCTGGGCTGCCTGTGGGCGAATGATAGTTGTGATATCATGTACCATATCTGCCAATGAAAAAGGTTCCTCACTTAGCGTTATGCGTCCGCTGGCAATTCGTGACATATCAAGTACATCGTTGACTAGACTCATTAGATGAGACGAAGCTGTCTGAATTTTTTGTAGACAGTCAAGCACGCGTGGTTTTTCGTCAATGTGTGACAGACCGATAGAAGTCATACCCATAATTGCATTCATAGGAGTACGGATATCATGAGACATATTAGATAAGAAGCTACTTTTTGCTCGATTTTCTTCCTCACATGCGCGCAAGGCTTCTGAAAGTTCTGTGTTTCGGTGTTGGAGTTGATCAAGTACCGTTTGGTGTTGTGTTTGATAGTTGCCTTCAAGGATCCAAAGTTCATGTAGAATGTCCAGTGCAATGCGTTTAATGTTTTGTTTTTCTAAAATATGTGCTGGATTGGTGTGTAACAATTGTTCTAAATTGAGCGTTGTGAGCGCACATGCGGCATTGTCCGCAAACAAGATTTGTGATTGCTCACCTAGACGACATTCAACGACAAGATATCCATTGATTTTTTCGATTTCCATATTTTTAATATCCTTTTTATAGTGATGTAAGGAGTAGTTAGAATTGTAGTAGTTTATCTAGATAGAACTTCTTACAAATGATATTATGATACCAGGGTCAAAAGGTCAAGAAATCCAATGCAAGCTTGCTTGCAAGAGGATTTTTGAACTTGGGACCCGCAAAAACACCGAAAAGTAGCCATTTTTCACAGAAAAATGAGCGAATTTGAGGTGTTTTAGGATTGCGGGAGCATGAAATGCGGAGCAATCCGTGGTATCATAGGGGGCAAAATACTTTTTGACCCCAACATCATATTATGTATATAGTATGAAATCAAAGATTTCACACCTCCTGATTAGTATGCCCGCCAAAGCGGGCAGAT
>CAJUAE010000120.1 GCA_910583965.1 uncultured Lachnospiraceae bacterium | reverse complement strand
AACGACAATCAAGAGATTGTCGCAGACCTAAATCGAGAAACTGTCGTGTTCGACAACTTGTATTGACATGTGTCTACACGATTGTTAAAATAGAAGTTAAGTGAATTTTTGTTACTGTTCAAATCTGTTTTCCTTTGATGAAGAATGAGCAGTAACGAATTTTATTATAGTGCACATACCGATTCAAAATATTGATCTTTTGGGGAGGAAATGACATGTATCATTGCCATATTAACTTCTTTTTTCTAGGAAAACAACGCAAAATATTTAAACTGATCGAGGAGATATCTCCGCTTGAACATTTTACACACGAATATTTTGAGAGCAAGACCCCTTATGCAACAATGACTTCAAAGGCAGATGTTATCATTGCGAACCTTTATGATATGGATGCTGCCGCAACGATACAAATGCTATTATCAGAAAAAAGACCAGCTACAGAACTGATTATTCTGGCTGACAAGGAACAAATTGCCTGTCTGGCAGGAATGATTGGGTGTTTGACAGAACTTTATGATATTTGGACACTGCCACTGTCCAATGAGGAACTTACCTTTCGTTTTACAAAATGGCAACGGGACTATAAAATGCAAAAAAGATTATTGGCAATGTAACCAATACCTGGAATCCGCTATTAACAGTGTCCCAAATCTAATCTGGTACAAGACCAAAGATGGCATTCACGAAAAAGTCAACGATAGCTTCTGCAAGACTGTCAGCAAAACAAAATCCCAAGTAGAAGGCCAAGGGCATGCTTACATATGGGATGTTGCGCAAGACGATCCAGCATGTATTGAGTCCGAACATGAAGTTATGACACGAAGGGAAACTTGTATCTCTGAAGAAACTGTGCAAACCAGCACAGGAACAAGATTGCTTACAACCTACAAATCTCCGTTGTATGATCTGGATGGCAGTGTGATGGGAACCGTTGGCATTGGCATCGATATCACACAAGAAAACGAATACAAGCAACAGTTGATTGCAAAAACCAAGACTTTAGAAACTATTTTTATGACAATGGATTGTGGAATTGTGTGTCATACTGTTGATGGTTCTAAAATTATTAGCATCAATGGAGCAGCTCTTAAAATCCTAGGCTATGAATCACAAGAAGAAATGATTGCCGCTGGATTTGATTTGATAGCTTCTTCTGTCTTGGACGAAGACAGAGAACTTCTCCGAGAAGGAATCCTCTCTTTACAAGAAATAGGTGATAGCATTAATGTCGCATACCGTGTTCGGCATAATAACGGCGAATTATTACATATTATGGGAAATATCAAGCTGATAGAAGAAAATGGAGAACTGTTCTATCAACGATTTTTGCTAGATTGTACTACACAAAGATTATATGAAGAACAAAAACGCAAGCAGGAAGAACAACGCCAGATGGAGTTAATTCACGCATTAAGTATCGACTATAACCTTGTGTGCTTCTTTGATTTAGATACTGGCTTGGGAAAAGCGCTTCGGATTAATGATTGCCCGTATAAAATACTAGACGAACTCTTTGACGGCGAACTTGTTATGGAAAAACACTTTGACAGTTACATCGACCGATGTATCTATGAAGAAGATCAAGAATTACTTCGTCAAGCGCTCTCCCGCGAAAATCTAATGAAAAAACTTGCGGAGAAAAAAGTGTACTCTGTCAACTATCGCACTATTTGTTATGGCGAAATGCGTTATTTTCAGATGAAAGCCGTATGTGCCGGGGACTGGAGCCAAAATTGTGGCATTGTTCTCGGTTTTCATAGCATCGATGAAGAAATTCGCAATGAAATGGAAAAAACAACCATCTTGGAAGATGCACTGCAGCAAGCGAACCGCGCTAACAAGGCAAAAAGCGTATTTCTTTCCAATATGTCTCATGATATCCGCACACCAATGAACGCGATTATTGGTTTTACTACATTGGCGCTTAGTCGTATCGAACATGTCGATCAGGTTGAGGGATATCTCAAAAAGATTATGACCTCTGGAAACCATTTGTTGAACTTAATCAACAATGTGCTTGATATGAGTCATATTGAAAGTGGCAAAATGCAACTATCCGAACAACTCTGTTCGCTTCCCGAAATTTTACATGGATTGCGCAATATCATCCAAGCAGATATCCACTCCAAACAGCTTGAATTATATATGGATGCGATTGATGTACAAAATGAGAGAATTTACTGTGACCGATTGCGCCTAAATCAAGTATTGTTAAATCTTCTCAACAATGCTATTAAATACACAACTGCAGGTGGCATCGTTAGCATTAAGGTTACGGAACGGCCAAGTGCCAAAGAAGGATATGCCAACTACGAATTTCAAATCAAAGATACTGGTATTGGTATGAGTGAAGACTTTGTAAACCATATTTTTGAACCATTTGAGCGGGAACGCAACTCTACTATCAGTGGTATTCAAGGAACAGGGCTTGGCATGGCAATCACAAAAAATATTGTAAATATGATGAATGGCTCCATAAGTGTGACAAGCAAACAAAATGTCGGATCAGAATTTACAGTCTCTTTCACCTTCCGCACTAGTTTAGAAAAGAAAGAGTCGCCTCTAATCCCTGAATTACAAGGCTGTAGAGCACTTGTAGTCGATGACGACTTCAACACTTGCGACAGTGTTTCTTATATGCTCCAACAAATTGGAATGCGCGCAGAATGGACCCTCTCTGGAAAAGAAGCTGTCCTGCGCACTCATCAAGCAGTGATGCGAGAAGATTATTACGCAGTCTATATTATTGACTGGTTGCTACCTGATATGAATGGAATTGAAGTCGCACGCAGAATTCAGAAGGAAACTGGAGGAAATGTACCAATTATTGTTCTAACTGCATACAATTGGGAAGATATTGAAGATGAGGCAAAAGAAGCCGGTGTCACAGCCTTTTGTAGTAAACCACTATTTCTGTCAGAGCTTCGAGAATGTCTACACTCCATCACAGCCACAGAAGAAGGAAACGATTCCGATACGGATAAAATGACATCTACATTTCATGCCGAACGCCTTTTACTAGTAGAGGACAATGAACTAAATCAGGAAATTGCCACTGAAATTTTGCAAGAAGCTGGATTTGCTGTTGAAGTTGCTGGAAACGGGCAGACTGCTGTCGAAATGTTAGAAAAATCAACCCCTGGTTATTATCAGCTTATCCTAATGGATGTTCAGATGCCTGTCATGAATGGCTATGAAGCAACCCGAGCAATCCGTAAACTAAAGAACACACAACTTGCATCGATTCCCATCCTTGCTATGACTGCCAACGCCTTTGAGGAGGATAAGCAGGAAGCACTAAGAAGTGGCATGAATGGGCATATCGCTAAACCGATTCATATCGAAAATCTAATGAGTGCATTGCAGCGTGTATTACATTAATTTTTATATTTATTTTGAAAACATATCGGAACTATTTCTTTAAATTCAAAAAAATAGTTCCGATATCTTACTGTTTTGATTTAATCTTTATCATTTCTTAAACAGTAAGACTTATTATTGCGTATAATAAACCGCCTGTGTATGATAAAGTTCATAATATCTACCCTGCTTTTTTAAAAGTGTCTCGTGATTTCCCTCCTCCAAAATCTGCCCACCATCAAGCACAATAATTCGGTCACAAAATCTACAGCTACTCATACGATGCGAGATATAAATCGCAGTTTTGTCTTGAATTAATCGATTAAAATTCTCATAGATTTCTGCCTCTGCAAGTGGGTCAAGCGCTGCTGCTGGCTCATCCAATATAATAAATGGTGCATTTTTATACAAAGCTCTTGCAATCGCAATCTTTTGCGCTTCCCCGCCAGAGAGCAAAATTCCCTGTCCATTCTCATGCCCTAACAATGTCTTTTCTTTCTGTGGCATCTCTTGCACACGTTCCCACATACCAGCAAGCTTTAGCGCACACTGTAGCTTTTGGCTGTCAACTTCTTCTCCAGAAGCGACATTCTCCTCCAAAGGAAAATGATACAACTGAAAATCCTGAAAGACCACAGAAAAAATCCGAACATATTCTTCGTAATCATATTTTGCAATATTGATACCATTTAGTCGTATCTCCCCTTCTGTCGGCTCATATAAACGACACAACAACTTGATTAGTGTCGTCTTTCCCGCACCATTTAACCCTACAAGGGCAAGCTTCTCCCCTATATAAAATGTCATTGACACATCCTTCAAGATATTTTGTGTTGTTCCCGGATAATGAAAACTGACATGCGATAATTCCAACAAATAACGGTTATCATCACGCTTCTCGATTGGTAATGTGCCATCGTAGTGCATATTGGGACGTGTAATAAACTCCTCGTAAGTGCTTAGATATCCATTCATATAGTTGATATCCTGATATTTTGCAAGCAATCTTTGAACTCCAGAAACCATAGTAATTACTGCTCCGGCATACATGGTTACTTCTCCAATCGTAATACTTCCCGCCAGTGCTTTTACCGCAATACAAAAGTATGTAATTGCTGCAAACATTTGTACTGCAAATGCCGGTATCGCTTGACATTTTCCGCTATAGTCTCCACCTTTTGTATAGATTTTTCCTACAGTACGTATCCACTCCATCTTTTTTAACAGGTATGTTTTTAATCCAAAAAGTCGAATATCCTTAATATAACTCTCCTTGGCAATCAGATTTAAAAGATATGCAGACAAAGTGTTTACACGCTCATTTTCCAGCTCTGTCTGAACACGGAATTCCCCATCCTTTTTTGCAAAATAATTGCTCAATATTGACACTGTTACAAATGCAAAAAGCATAAATGCATACATCAATAAGGAAACAGCTATATTCTCTTTTGTATTATCTAGTTGAGTAAAAAGTAATATCATAAAACCACTTGCAATAACAATTCCGGCAAGCTCCTGAAAAAATCCATATATTTCTGAAAGCTGACGCCCAACACCACCCATTCCCTGTTCTCCGGCACGCACTCTACGAAATGCCGCCAATGTCTCTTTCTGGTCAAGCATCTCATACTCCATAGAAAACGCTTTTTGTGCGAGCCGTTTCTTAATTTCATACTCGCACGGTTCACAATAATGATGAACAATCCTGTCACAGCCCTTTGACACAAGTTTTAAAACAAGTGCAGTGAACACCATCCACAATACAAGTCCGATTGCTAAATCATACTCAGCAAACACAAGATTATCTAAAATTTTGGCATAGAAAATATTGTTTATATAGGGCACCGATGCTGTCATTATGGCCCCTAAAATAAGCGCTACTTTTATTGTCCAATACCCTTTTGTCTGAAAAATAATATAGTGCCACATCTCTTTGATTGTCATATTTTCTTTTTTCATTTTAATCCCCCATGCCGCCTTTTGGCGGCTCAAATAGACTGTGTGAAATTTAGTACTTCTCCGCAAAGCAGCCTTTGCTGCGAGCGGAAACTGCCACAGGCGGTTAGAAGTACTTTTCACGCTAGCCTCCATATCTTTTTATCTAGTAAAATATTTCTACAATTATCTAATGTAATTTACTCCAGAACTATATTATACAGACGGAAATGTTATAAAAAATCATGATAATATTTACTTTGTATTTGAAACATTTTATAATATGCTCCCTGTTTTTTTATCAGCTCCTCATGCGTTCCTTGTTCTCTAATTTCTCCTTCTGAAAGTAAGATAATCTGATCGCAAAATCGAGTTGATGCAAGCCTGTGTGAGATAAAAAGCACACTCTTTCCTTGCATTACTGTGTGATATTTTTCGTAAATCTCTGTCTCTGCCAATGCATCTAGTGCTGCTGTTGGCTCATCCAACAAAACCAATGATGCCTCTCGATATAAAGCGCGCGCAAGCAAAAGTTTCTGCATTTCACCGCCTGAAAGTGTGATGCCATCCTGTACAATATCTTTTCCAAGATGTGTTTCCAACTGTTGCGCAAGGCTTCTAACTTTTTCATCCAATCCTGCTCGAGTAAGCACTTTCCATATTTTCTCACTGTCATACATTTCGTCCAACGCTATATTTTCAGCAATGCTATAAGAAGTCTGAAACGGTTCCTGAAAAATAGCTGCCTGTTTTGTATAGTAATCTATTCTGTCTAATTCGCGTGTGCTAACGCCATTTACAAATACTGTGCCAGATGTCGGCAAATACAACCCAGACATTAATTTTACAATTGTTGTCTTGCCTGCTCCATTTATCCCAACAAGTGCAAGTTTTTCTCCGGGCGCAAGACGAAAGCTAACATCTTTTAAAGTTTCCTCCTCAGCGCCGTAGTATCGATAACTTACATGTTCAAACACAACCTCAATGCCAGAGGATAAATCTACCTTTACCCCCGTCTCTGCCTCTCCATCCAATGCAAGATAATTGCGCAAATCATTAATCATATTGCTGTCATGGCTGACAGAAACTATACTTTTGCTAATCATACTAATCCAGTTAGAAAATCCAGCAATCAGTCCTAGATAAAAAACAAACTCTGAAATGCGCATCCCATTAGAAAGTTGTAAAATTAAATATAAATAACAAATCAAATCTCTTACAGTATCTAATATGGTATCCAATATATCACTTCCATACACACGAATATCCTTTTGAAAATAAAGTTTTCGGCGTTTTTGAATCGCTTGATTATACTTTCCTATAATCCATTTTCCCAATCCAAAAATACGAATATCCTTACCTCCTTGCACATTATCCACTTCACGATTAATATAACTCATTGTCATATATTGCTCTGAAAGTGGATCTTTTATTTTCTGGTCATAACATGTTACAGCATAAGCTACTGCCGCGCTAACAGTCGACATTGTGATAAGCATTAATAAAATTTTCCAGTTCATACTACCCACAAGTAACGCATAGATTAACAAACCTAACAAACTTTCTACTAGCTCCAAATTATGACGTAAAAATCCCTCAATTCCCCAGTTATTTGTAAAAATACAGTTGTTTGCCTTCTCCTCTAATTTATGAATTTCTTCGTCTTCATACCGTTCCATACTAATTGACAAATCCTTTGCAATCCAATCCATAATAAAAAATTCTGTCCGCGCTTCAATATACTGTCCATCATTGTGTGCTTCAAAATAACCTTTGATAATATTCAGCACACCATATCCTGCAAACGCAATCAATATCCTAACCATAAGGTTCCATATGGAAATCTTTTGTTCCAAACTGCCTACAATCATTGATGTAATCATCATTCCTACAATAGGGGTAAGAACAAACATCACCGCCTGTACAAGCAGACAGAAACAAAATTGTTTTTTATGCTTCCAGAGCGGCGCATATGTAAAATGGTAATTGCTCCAGATGGAAAAGTGTTGCATCTTTATCACTCCTTTTAAATTTTCTATTGTTTTCACACTAACTCCCATCTGCCCGCTTTAGCGGGCGTACAAATCAGGAGGTGTGAAATTTTAATTTCACACTAACTCCCATCTGCCCGCTTTTGCGGGCGTACAAATCAGGAGGTGTGAAATTTTAATTTCACATTAATCCTATCATGATTTTTCCATTTTTTCCTTCAAAAAGCACAGACGGTTAAAATCCGTGCCTGAGTGGTAATGTCCACAGTCATATGAAAAATTATGCGGCTATGGCACTAAGTAATAAGCGCACAGTTCCTTATTAAAGTATGCTTTTTGTAGAATAGCAAAATCATTTGGAGCGTTTTTGAAATCATATATAAAACTGCAAAAATAAAACTGCCGCTTCATGAATTTTTATTCATAAAAGCGACAGCCCCATCTTTTTTATAATGGAAGCATAATCTCTGTCACAAAAACCCCTGGTTCATTTTTGCGGTTGATAAATCCACCATATTTGTCCACAATATTGTTAATGCGTTTTAATCCATGTCCATGATTTCCACGCTTTGTCGTAATATACTCCTCGTCAAATTTTCGCACAACCTCATTGGTTGCATTGCTCACGGAAAGATAAAGCTGCTGCCGCAGCACTCCAATATAGAGACGGATAAACTGACTTTCAGGCGTAACCCTTTCACATGCTTCCACTGCATTGTCAATCAGATTGCCTAGAATAACACAAAGGTCAATGTCTGACACCGCCAATGTTTTGGGAACAGTCGCCTTGTAATCCACCGAAATCCCTTTCTTGATTGCAAGAGAAATCTTGGAGTTCAATATCGCGTCTGCATTGATATTTCCCGTATTAAACAGTAAATTGATATCGTCAAGGTCTTGCTCAAGTGCATCGAGATATGCCCTTGCTTCCTCCAGATTATCCATCGCCAGATAAGCCTTAACCGACTGCATATGATTGTGATAATCATGGCGCCAGCCTCGCATTGTGAGATAGATATTATGCACTTCATCAACTTCATTTTGCAATAATTTATTCTGGTATGCAACAACACGCTTGTCATAAATATCATCCAAAATCCGGTATAACACATAGATAATCAACACAAATAGCAACAGACCAAGCAAACCAAAAATCATTGCTGTCATGGGCGTAAACCTCGATAATATTGTATAAATCGTTCATTGAGCACACGGTAAGAACTGCGGCTAACTGGCAAAACAGTCTTATCCAAAAGAGTGCATTCTGTACGGTTAATTCTCTCGATATACAAGAGGTTTACTACATAGCTTCTATGGCACTTTACAAACAACTCTTTTTTGTGAAGATAATCCATCACCGCCGCTAGACTCTCCTTGATGCGAATCGTAGGTGCATCTGCCAAATGCAACTGTGTATAATGCCCAAACACCTCAACATAGCGAATGCTATCCTCCACAATCCTTTTTGTATTCCCCTTCTCTCCAATTGTAATACAAGTTGTATCCTCTACTTTATTTTCTTGTTCTGCTAACAGTTCATCCAGTAAACTTTCCAGTTTTTCTGTTGTGATTGGTTTGAGTAGATATCGTACAGCATGTACTTCGTACCCCTCAATGGCAAATGCTTTGTCCGCTGTCAAAAATGCAATTGGCAGTCTTTTATCTTTTTTGCGGATTGTGCGCGCAAGCTCCACACCATTTATTTGTCGCATCGCAATGTCAAGAAAAACTACATCATATGGAAAATCGTCATTTTTAAACAAAAATTCCTCTGCACTCTCAAATAAAACGACCTCTACAAACTCCTGTTTGCATTCTGCCCACTGCTCAATCATAGTGCGGACAAGCTGTGCCTGCGCTGCTTCGTCCTCACAATATGCAATACGCACAATTTCTCACTCCGTTTCTTTATAATGATACCAGGGGCAAAAGGTCAAGAAATCCGATGCAAGCTTGCTTGCAAGAGGATTTTTGAACTTGG
>CAJUAE010000119.1 GCA_910583965.1 uncultured Lachnospiraceae bacterium | reverse complement strand
ACTATAAATTCCTTGATTTTTTAAGGAAAATCACTTGACAATATAGGGAGGAAAATAGAAACAGATTTTTTATTGACGAGTTTTTCGGCGAGTGATAAACTAAATTATAATTAAAATTGAGGATTGTCTTCCAGAATTTTTTATTAAATACAAAGACATTCTGAGAGGCTATCACACGAAAAAGGAGATAATTTTATGTATCAAAAAATGAGAAAACAAGTAAGACAATTAGTGGGATCACTGTTGTGTGCGGCGTTGTTGATTGGTTTGTTGCCTTCACAGGTTTTTGCGGCAGAGACTGTTAATGCTTCTATTTCTCCTGATATTTCGGTCATGGTTGATGGCGCTGCTTGGACCTTTTTTTCTGCATCTGGTACGCAGATTCACCCAATCTTGTATAACAATACAGTATACTTGCCCTTGCGCGCAGTTAGTGAGCTGATGAGTAAAAATTTATATTGGGATCAAGCCACGCTGACTTATAATCTTTCAGGAACTAGAACTACTGCGGTAACGACAGGTATCTTGGATCTGAACCCAATACAACAGACTGTTCAGATTCAGATTTGTCCTGAGTTTATAATTGCACTGGATGGGGTTGCTTGTACTTTTTTGGATGAGCAAAGCAACTTACTTTATCCAGTGTTTTACAATGGTGCAACTTATCTACCGCTGCGCGCGGTTGGGCAGTTGATAGGAAAGACGGCGACGTGGGACGAAAAGACACGTGCAGCCAGCTTTATCAGCGTCAATGGAATTTTTATTACCGATGCTGACAGCTTTGCACAGACGCCAGACAAAACACAGGTTCCGTCTGCGCAGTCGGGAAATGGCACTTATATTGGAGCGGAGAAAGCAAGGAATATTGCATTAAACCACGCTGGATTGACGGCGGCACAGGTTCATTTTATCAAGAGTAAACTTGATTATGATGATGGTTGTTGGGAGTATGAGGTGGAGTTTTATACAGATACTTATCAGGAATATGACTATGATATTGACGCTGTTACAGGGACTATCTTGAAGTTTGACCAAGATGTAGAGAATTGGACTGCGCCTGCGCAGAATCAGAATACAAATAATACCCAGATTGGAGAGGAGAAAGCAAAAAGTATTGCACTCAGCCGTGCAGGATTGTCTAGCAATCAGACTCGTTTCACCAAGGTTAAATTAGATTATGATGACGGTCGATGGGAATATGAGCTGGAATTTATTGGCGGAGTGATGGAGTACGAAGTTACAATTGATGCATACAGCGGTACAATTTTGGATTACGAGGCGGAAGCAATCGACAACTAATCCAATATTTTGGAAAAGAGGAGAACCCAAATGAAAAAAGTATTTATCGATGGAAGTGAAGGGACAACAGGGTTGCGTATTTTTGAGCGTTTTGAGGGAAGGGACGATATTGAAATCTTAAAGATTCCGTCAGAGTTGAGAAAGGACCCCACGGAAATCAGAAAATATATTAACGCGTCAGATATTACATTTTTGTGTCTGCCAGATGCGGCGGCA
Organism: uncultured Lachnospiraceae bacterium; assembly: GCA_910583965.1. Lineage (GTDB taxonomy): Bacteria > Bacillota > Clostridia > Lachnospirales > Lachnospiraceae > COE1. The sequence continues at coordinate 7,826 of CAJUAE010000119.1, read as the reverse complement.
CGAGAAGCCGTGGCAATGGTCGAGAATGACAACACAATTATTATTGATACATCAACGGCACACCGCACAGAACCGGGCTGGGCATATGGATATCCAGAACTTTCTAAAGCGCATCGTGATGCGATTCGGACAGGAAAACGTATTGCGGTACCAGGTTGTTATGCGACGGGATTTATTACTATTGCATATCCAATGATAGCGACGGGAATATTGCCAAAGGATTATCCAGTTGCGGCGTTTGCAATGTCAGGGTACAGTGGCGCGGGAAAGAAAACGATTGCGGTGTATGAGGCAGAGGAGCGAGACATAGAGCTTAATGCGCCAAGAGAGTACGCGCTAAGCCAGAATCATAAGCATTTAAAAGAGATGCAGATAATTACAGGTTTAGAAAAAGCACCATTGTTCTCACCATTAATTTGTGATTATTACAGCGGAATGGTAGTGACATTGCAGTTTTATACGGAGCTTTTGCAGGGGAAACCAACACCAGAGAAGATACATACAATATTTACGAAGTATTATGAAGGCGAGCAGTTTATCAAAGTGATGCCATTTGGAAAGGAAGCAGACTATAATGGATTTTTGGCTGGAAATGTTTGTTCTGGTTGGGATGGGATTGAACTTTATGTAACTGGAAATACGGATCGAATACTTGTCAGCACACGTTTTGACAATCTAGGAAAAGGCGCATCAGGCGCGGCGATACAATGTTTGAATATTATTCTTGGGTGTGAGGAAAACAAAGGATTAGTACTATAATAATCCTTTTGGAATGGGGGATTTATATTATATGGTTCAATTGCCACAGGATTTTATGATTCGGATGCAGGATATGCTTGGGGAAGCGTATCCTGCTTTCCTACGTAGCTATGAAGAAGAAAAAGTTCAGGCATTGCGAGTAAATGCGTTAAAAAGTACAAGAGAAGCGTTTCGAACAAAAGCAGCCTTTGCTGGTTTAAGGCCAGTTCCATGGGAAAAAAATGGGTTTTATTTTAATAATGACGACAGTGAAATTGCACCTGGAAAACACCCATTTCATGAGGCGGGTGTATATTATATACAGGAGCCAAGTGCAATGGCGCCCGCAGCGTATCTGGATGCACAGCCAGGAGAGATTGTGCTCGATTTGTGTGCTGCGCCTGGCGGAAAGGCAACACAGATTGCTTCTTACATGAAAAATCAAGGGCTTCTTGTGTGCAATGAAATTCACCCAACACGGGTAAAAATCCTATCGGAAAATGTAGAGCGCATGGGAATTTGCAACGCGCTTGTCACAAACGAGACGCCTCGGCGTCTAGCAGAAGTATTTGGCACTTATTTTGACCGCATTTTGGTGGATGCGCCCTGTTCTGGTGAGGGAATGTTTCGCAAAAATGAGGATGCGTGTAATGAGTGGAGTTTAGAGAATGTACAGCTTTGTGCAGATAGACAAGATGAGATTCTTGACTGTGCAGACAATATGCTTCGTCCTGGGGGAAGGTTGGTGTATTCAACCTGTACATTTGCGCCTGACGAGAATGAGGGGAGTATTGCGCGTTTTCTAAAGCGCCACCCAGCATATCAAATTTTGGAAGTCCACAGGTATGACGGAATGGCGGCGGGGGTTCCTTTATGGGCGCATTCTAATATAGAAGCGTTAATGCATACAATAAGGCTGTACCCGCATTTAATTAACGGAGAAGGACATTATATTGCTGTATTGCAAAAACAGGGCGAGGTGCAAAACGGTTATCAAAATTTTGCTGCAACTGGTCTACAGAAAGGGATTCCAATAAAGGAAGTAAAAGAGTTTTTACAGTTTCAACAGGAGACTTTGCAGATAGATTTGACAAAAGAAGCGCAGGATTGTCTGTTAAAGTTTGGCAATCAATTGTATCTGATGCCACAGAAGATGCCGTCTATAAAAGGTCTAAAAGTGTTGCGTGTAGGACTACATCTTGGCACTCTAAAGAAGAATCGTTTTGAGCCGTCACATGCATTAGCGCTTGCTTTGAAAAAAGAAGATGTCAAGCAGTCCATGGAACTTGGAACGGTCGAAGCTGCAAAAGCCTATCTGGGCGGAATGACGTTAAACTACAGCGGGCAAAAGGGCTGGTATCTAATAACTTTTCAGGGATATAGCATTGGCTGGGGAAAGCTTGCAGGACAGATTATGAAAAACCATTATCCAAAAGGGTTGAGGAAAGTGTGACGTATATGAAGACATCAAAAACTGCATTGAATCTCACTGAGGGCAGACCAATGAAATTGATTTTGCGGTTTGCTATTCCAGTATTTTTGGGAAATTTGTTTCAGATTTGCTATAGCCTTGTTGACACAAAGATTGTGGGGAGTATTCTGGGGGAGGAAGCGCTTGCAGCTGTGGGATCGGTATCCATTTTGTACACCCTTTTGACAGGATTTTTTAATGGGTTAAGTCTTGGATTTAGCGTGATAACTGCGCGCTTTTACGGGAGCGGCGAGGAGCGGAAATTAAAGGAGAATGTGGCGGGCGCTATCCTGCTCGGATATTTGACCGCCGCTGTCATTATCACAGTTGCGGCAGTGTTTCTTCGACCGATATTGACGCTTCTAAATGTGCCGCCACAGCAATTGGACATGTCACTTTCCTATATTACGCTGCTTGTGTGGGGGATGTTTGTGACCTTGGCATACAATCTTTGTGCCAATACACTTCGTGCGATTGGGGATTCAATTACGCCGTTAATTTTTTTGGTGATAGCGGCTTTGACCAATGTTGCACTGGACTATTTGTTTATACTGGTCTTTGATCTGGGAGTAAGAGGGGCAGCAGTGGCGACTATGCTTTCCCAGTTATTGTCGGTCATGCTCTGCCTAAACCGGATTCGACAGGGATTTCCAATATTGCATCTTGCCAGAGAACATTTTGTCTTATCTAAAAAACAGGCTGTTATGTTATATGAGAGCGGCTTGTCTATGGGATTGATGTCCAGCCTAGTAAATTTTGGTTCGCTTGTATTACAAAGTGGCATTAACCAACTTGGCACAAACATTATTGTAGCGCACACTGCAGCGCGCAAAATGTTTGAAATATGGGGACTGCCAGTGAGTGTGCTCGGTTCCTCCATGGCGACATACTGCGGGCAAAATTATGGTGCAGGCAGATATGACAGGATTCGTCAAGGGATGAAAAGCGTGCTGATATTGGGGGCTGTTTGGGACGGGATTGTGTTTGTTCTCGCCCATACAATTTCACCCTATTTGATTCGTTTTCTCACAAGCTCAGACAATGAGGAGATTATCTATTGGGGAACAACTTATCTAAAGGTGGACATGTCTTTTTTGCTGGTATGTCTGTTTATTGTGATTTTAAGAAATTGTATGCAAGGGTTTGGGGACCCAAGGACGCCAATTTTATCGAGTTTTATTGAGTTGGTGGGAAAGTTGGTGTTCACCTTTGTGTTTGTGCGGTTGTTTGGATATTGGGGTATTATATGGACTGAGCCAGTGATATGGTTTCTAATGGTGATTCCGCTAATTGTCATGACACTTCGAAATCCTGTTATGAAAATGCGACAGCCAGAGTGATAGATGAATAGCAATAAGACTCTGAGAATTTACAAAAGGAAGGATTTGAGATGAACAAGAAATATGAGATTGATATGTGTAGTGGGTCTGTATTGGGAAAAATGCTACTCTTTGCGTTGCCGCTCATGTGTTCAAGCATTCTACAATTGTTGTTTAATGCCGCGGATATTGTTGTGGTGGGGCGTTTTGCCGGAGATAACGCACTAGCAGCAGTAGGTTCTAATACGGCGCTGATTAACTTGATAACCAATATTTTTGTGGGACTGTCAGTAGGAACAAATGTACTGACAGCACAGTATTATGGTGCGAAAAACGATAGCGATTTAAAACAGACAATACATACTTCAATGTTATTGAGTCTGTATTGTGGTTTACTGCTTACTGTAATTGGACTGGTTGGTGCGCCAAAACTTCTGGAGTTAATGCAGGCGCCTCCTGAGGTAATTGGTCTTGCAGTATTATATTTGAGAATTTATTTTCTTGGAATGACATCCATGATGGTTTATAACTTCGGAAGTGCAGTTTTAAGAGCGATTGGAGATACAAAGCGGCCCTTGTATTATCTGTTGGGCGCAGGGATTGTAAATGTATTGTTAAATCTGTTCTTTGTCATTCTTTGTCATTTAGGAGTAGCAGGGGTTGCGATGGCGACCGTAATTTCTCAGACTATCTCAGCATTTCTTGTGGTGCGTTGTCTTATGAAAGAGCAGAGTAGTATTCATCTTGAGTTAAAGGAGCTTGCAATTTCTAGGGAAAAACTAGGGAAAATTATGCAGATTGGACTTCCAGCAGGTTTTCAGGGAACGATATTTTCACTGTCAAATGTTGTGATTCAATCTGCTGTCAATTCTTTTGGAAATATTGCGGTTGCAGGGAATTCTGCGGCGGCAAATATTGAAGGTTTTGTCTACATGGCAATGAATGCGTTCCATCAGGCGACAATATCGTTTACCAGTCAAAATTATGGGGCACGAGAGTATAAACGTATTTATAAAATATTGTTTGCGGGAGAACTTTGTGTGATTGTGACAGGTGTGTTGCTAGGGAATTTGGCAGTATTTTTTGGGGAGATGTTACTTGGGATTTATTCGCCAAGTGCGGATGTTATCACAGCCGGGATGGAACGTCTAAAGATTATTTGTACACTCTATGCACTCTGTGGCATTATGGATGTGCTGGTGGGTGCGCTGCGGGGAATTGGTTATTCTATTATTCCAATGGTTGTGTCCTTGGTTGGTGCTTGCGGGCTGCGTTTACTGTGGATTGCAACGGTGTTTCAAATACCAGAGTATCATAATTTGACAATTGTATATTTGTCCTATCCAATTACATGGACGATTACGCTGTCTGTCCATGCAATTACTTTTTGGTTGGCAGCACGCAAGGTTTTAATTCCATCTGACCAGAAATTAGAATTGTGAAGCATTTATTTTATACAAATGATATATTAAAGCATATTTAAAAACCCTTTTTGTTAAATCTACTTAATAAAAAGTTTCTCTGTTATAAAATTTAAGAAAAATGTAAAAATTTGTGTAGAAGGCCATATATAGCCCAAAAAGCAAATATAAATTTTGTAAGATAATAATAAGTAACGCTGCTGAAGGCGAAGTGAATTTTCAGCATAGTATCGTTGCATGATATATTGTTAGAGTTTATGAAATTTGTATTGGGGTGAATGGTATTGAAGACACAGGAAGCCGTGGTGGCTAGGATAAAAAGCTTATGCAGCGAAAAGAATATGAAGATATCGCAGTTGGCATATGTCTCAGGAATGCCGCCTTCAACACTTAAAAATATTATGAAAGGAAACAGCAAGAACACAGGAATTGTTACGATTAAGATGATTTGTGATGGATTGAATGTTTCCTTGGAAGATTTTTTCCACAATGGAGTGTTCCACGACCTGGAACAAGAGATTAAGTAAGTGCTTGATTACAAAAGATAATGGAAAATGAGAAGAAATGTGTTGATTATAGAGGATAATGAGGCATGCAGAAATGCACTGGCGGAAATAACACAAGGGTGTGAGTCTGCCAGTGCTGTTTTTTGTGTTGATAATTGTGCAGAAGCTTATAGATATGCAATTGAGGAGGAAATTCATCTGTTTGTGATTGACATAGTGCTAGAACCATCAAAATCAGGAGATGTCTCTGGCATGATTTTTGCGGATAAAATTAGGAAGATGGAGCGCTATCAGTATACGCCAATTATTTTTGTGACAAGTCTTGTCGATGAAAAGCTATTTGCCTATCAAAATTTATATTGTTCGAGTTATATTGAGAAGCCGATTGACTTCGAGCGTGTAAAACATGAGATTTCTAGAGCATTGGGACAGCCAGTGCGCGGTGAGAACGAGATTAAATTTTATTATTACAGGAAAGATGGCGTTATCTACAGTTTGGAAACAGACAAAATTATCTGTATAGAATCCGTTCGCAGGCAATTGACAGCATATACAACAGAACAGGAAGCAAGAATGCCGTATAAGACCTTAAAGAAAGTGATGCGTGAACTGCCGCAGAGCTACTTTATACAATGTAGTAAGAGCATGATTGTTAACAGAAAATACATTGACAATATTGATAATACAAATTGCTATCTCACAATGAAAAATGGAAGAAAAATTGAGATTGGCAGCAGTAGAAGAAAGCGCTTTTTGGATGAGTTATGATAGTTACTTTTATTGAGGTGTTTACCGAATATTTAAGCGTAATGGCTTTTATGTATAAGGCAGCAAATCAAAAGTATAGATGGAATAAGACATTTTTTGCAATAGCAATAATGGAATTTGGAATTGTAATGAGTTCTGGTAAGTATATTGATAATAGACTAGGAATGATTATGATTTATTCGTTGCTATTTCTATATGCAAAAATTAAAATTACACATGATTGGAAACCAACAGCGAGAGTCTTTGGCACGATGCTAATAGGAATCCCAGTGTTGCAGATAGTAGTTTATTATTTGTTAAAAGATTTTATGATAGAATTAAAAGATTATAGGTGGTATGGTATTTTTGTAAACTGTATTATCTGTGCTTTAATTTTACTTTGGAAAGAAAAATATATTTATAAAATTGGAACAAAGATTACGCGATTTAAAGAAGTTTTCCTTGTCATACTATTTGTTTTATTTTTCTTTGAGTTGTTGCTGCTGTACAAAAAGGATGGATATATTACTACACAAGTACAAATACAGGCGCTGGTTAGTGTTGGTGGATTGGTTCTTGTAATGGTGTTATGGATGAGTTCTGAAATGGAAAAAGAAGAAAAACAGGAAGAACTCAAAATGTATGAGCTGTATACAAAGACATTTGAAGACTTGATAACTGCAATTCGAATTAAGCAGCATGAGTTCCATAACCATATTAATGCCATTAAGTGTCTTCCTTATACAGCCCAAAATGCAGAAGAACTGATTGCAGAGCAAAATAGATATTGTGATGTAGTCTTGGAAGATACACAGATTGTTAAACTTCTAAAGTTAGAATCATCACCAGTACTATGTGGATTTTTGTATTCCAAACTTATTTTTGCCCAATCTTTGGATATCAATGTGAAATACGAAGTCGATCCTATTTCTGTAGAGCGCTATTGCGTAATTCATCATTTTATTGAAATTACAGGCATTTTGTTTGACAATGCAGTGGAAGCATTGGTAAAAGAAAAAAGAAAGGATACTAATTACAATAAGATTATCTTGAGATTGTCTTCGTATGAAGATACAAAGCTTTTGTTGGAAGTTGCAAATATTAGCAGAGTTTATACCAACGAAGAAATAGAGGAGTTTTTTGTGACAGGTAAAAGCAGTAAAGGAGATAACAGAGGTGTAGGATTATCGCGTATGAAATCGCTAATACAGAAGTATAAGGCGGATCTCCATGCCACCAATCAACAATATTATGGAGAAAATTATTTGAGTTTTAGAATTATATTTCGATTGAACCACTTGTCTTTATTTTGAAATAATAATGTACTTTTACAGCAGTTTACAAGTTTTTGTGAGAGTTATATTTTTATGGTTTTGCATTGAATAAATATTCAATTTTCTTATATTTTACAAGCGATAAAGTGCATATTTATTACATTTTAAATGGCAAGTAGACTAAATTTTAAAAAGTTGTAAACTGGTGTACTTTTATTAATTAGTAGTTTAACTAGAAACTGGAAAGAGTAAAATCTATTAACAAAGTAGATTTTATTCTTTCCAGTAAATTTTTAGGTAGTGTAAAAAAGTTTGTGTCTATGGGAAAAAATACCTCTTTTTTGGTAAGA
>CAJUAE010000118.1 GCA_910583965.1 uncultured Lachnospiraceae bacterium | reverse complement strand
AAGCAAGCTTGCATCGGATTTCTTGACCTTTTGACCCTGGTATCATATTATTAGTCTAGCACCATACAAAGTCTTCGTCAACCAATAGTAGTATAAGGAAATCTTTTCACGCTTCTATAGAATTTGACTTATTTTAGGGTGTGAATTATAACATTTTGGCGCAGGAGCAAAAAGTAATATGTTAACAATTCGTGCAAAATTGCAAACTTTTGCTGGTGGATTTTTTATTGCTTAGATGATATACTTTTTGTATCGTTTCACAGACAAATTGCACATGCTAAAGTACACAAGGAGGATCAAGATGAAATTAGGAGACAGTTTCTTTCATGCACGAAAAAAAAGCGGACTGACACAGGAAGAAGTTGCCCAAAAGTTAGGCGTGAGTAGACAAACGATCTCCAAATGGGAGACAGATGAGACGCTCCCAGATATCCGTCAATCCAAAAAAATGGCAGTGTTGTACAACGTATCATTGGATGAACTTATTGAATTTGATACAGACGTAAGAGAAATAGAACAGATAATAGAACGAACCAGCGAAGAAGCAGAATCAAAAGTTGATTGGAATGCCGTATGGGAAAAGAAATATCCTATTTTGCTTCAATATCAAAGCGAGGTGAACATACCAAATTATGAAGTACGACTGACAGAAATGCTAGAGGAATTGAAAAAGGAATATGGATACAATGAACTTGATTCCTTTCTAGTACTCAAAGATATTTTGGCCAGAATATGGAAACAAGCATGACTTCTTTATATTCTTTGTTACATCTGTTGGTGGACGGTATCTGTGCATTTTCCATGTTTGGTAGATTCCTACCACATGGAAACCAGACCATAAACTTCCTTTTGTATAATTTTTGTGCTTTTGCATTGCAAATGCCATTTGGTACGATATTAGACTTTTTTATAAAACAAGAAAAGTGCTCTCGCACTACAAAAATTCCCTGTTTTGTGGCAATTATTGGAGTCCTGTTCACTCTCTTAGGCACATTCACGCATCCAATCCTACTGGGAATTGGCAATGCATTGTTCCATGTTGGAGGCGGTGTTGGAACAATCTATGAAGATCACGCAAAACATTGGAAAGGCAGAGGACTTGGCATCTTTGTAGCCCCCGGAGCACTTGGTTTGTACCTGGGAACGCTCGCTGCCAAAAACGAAATTGCACAGGATTGGCTTTGGATTATCTGTAGTATAATGCTGTTATGTTGCGCTTTCGCAATAAATCAAGCAAGGAAATTTCTCCCTTTTTGCTATATTGAGCAATCATCAGCTTCGTTTGACAATTCTACTTTTACAATGCAGAATGGCACTGTCAGTTATAATGTCTACCCGCAAAATAGCACTCAGAGAAATCTTGCTCCACTTTGCGTTGCCCTCTGTTGCCTACTGGTCGTTATTCTGCGCTCTTATGTTGGTATGAAGGTTCTATTTCCATGGAAAACTTCTATATTTAGTGGAGTTCTTGCTGTTATGTCAATTGTCTTTGGTAAAATAGCTGGTGGTTTTCTAGCCGCACGCTATGGAATTTTAAAAATTTCTATCACATCATTGTTTTTCGCAGCAATTGCTTACCTTTGCTCTGACATAATGCTATTTGGTATTATAGCACTGTTTCTATTTAATATGACAATGCCCATTACTCTATATTTAATGGTTTGCCTTTTTCTAAGAATGCCGGGATTTTCCTTTGGATTTTTAACCTTTGGCCTTTTTCTTGGATTTCTCCCTGCCTACTTTGGATTTCCCACTATAATAAGTGGAAATCTGATAGGCTGTGTGGGAAGTGTGCTCTCTATGTTATTGTTATATGCAAGTCTCCATACTACGTCTTGTTCAATTTAACTGTTATTGTTTATTTGTCTATTAAAATAGCAGTACAAATACATTGCTGTTTCCGCCCTCAATGAACAAAGTTGTACCAAAATCAGATTAGCGTAAACGGTAGCTTTTATCCACTTTAGAATATAAAATTTGACTTGTCAACCACAATAACAAATAGTATGATAAATATAGAATTTCTATTCTATTTCAAGTATTATTAATAGAAACACCTTTTTAAGAAGGGAGAATTATTTATAATGTTAAATCAGAAGGAAACAATTATACCAATAGGAGAACTTCCAGAGAAAATGCCCTCTGGATTACAAACGCTATACACCTTTGACGCTTTTGGCCATGATGGTAAACAACTCACAGAGGCAAATTTAAAAAAACTGTTAAAGAAAATCCGACATTCCCAGGATATTTCCATTTTCCTTTGTCCAAATTCCGATATAGAAACTGCAATCGAAGAAGAATATATGAATTTGGAAATAAACGATGATTGGATTTCTTTTTGCTATGTGATACACGACACTTATCCAGATAGTTATTTCTGCTGCTGTTTTGACCCAGATTATCTTGATTCTGACGAAGAATCTCCAATGATACCCGGTGATGGACAATCTATCATTCTAAAAAAATATACGATGCACGATCCCGAGCTTGCTGCTAACTGCATTGAGTATTATGCACGCACCAGACAGCTTTATCCAGGTATGGCATGGTTAAAAGTAGAGTAATCATATTACAATGCCTTTTTATAGAATATTATGCTTGTGCATCCCACATTTGTGTCGCTGCTTGACAGCGAAATGGAGATTAATACAATGATAAAAGAAAAAACACTGTACATAACTGATTTAGACGGAACATTGCTTCACCATGACGAGCGCATTTCCACATGGAGTTGTAAGACACTCAATCAACTTATTGATGCAGGAATGCTGTTTTCCTATGCCACAGCACGCTCCATTTTTACTGCCAGCACTGTGACAGAAGGACTTTTCCCAAAACTTCCAGTTATCGTCAATAATGGAAGCTTTATTATGGATGTTCCTACCAGAAAACGAATTGTAGTCAATCAATTTACGGACAGCGAAGCACAAGATATCTATACGACACTGTGCAAATATCAGATTGCGCCACTTGTGGATGCGATTATCAATGAACAGGAAAAATTCTCTTACGAGGAGCGTGCCATCAATCCTGCTCTTGCTGAATTTGTGGCAGCACGCAAAAATGATGGCCGTGACAACCCATTGACCGACACAAGTGTCATATTACAGGGTACAGTATTTTACTTTACTTGTATTGGCGAAGAAGAAAAACTTAGAGCAGCATATACCGTATTAAGAAAAACTTACAATTGCATCTTTCAATTTGACATCTACTCTCATGAGCCATGGTTGGAAATTATGCCACACACTGCATCAAAAGCCCACGCCATATTGCAGCTAAAAGAACACTATCACTGCAATAAAGTTGTTGTTTTTGGCGATGGTGCGAACGATATTCCTATGTTTCATATCGCCGATGAAGGCTATGCAATGAAAAATGCCATTGATGCACTAAAAGAAATTGCGACCGCCGTCATTGACAGCAATGAAAATGACGGGGTCGCAAAATGGCTTCTTGAAAATGCAAAATAAAGATTTACAAAAATAACTCCTATATTAATTTCTATAATACATAAACAATAAGGAACTTTTTATAGTTCTTGTTTGTTTTTGAAATTTTATTCTATTGCTAATTTCCGAATCCTTCCAATCGCCAACTTTACTGGTGGCAGAAGAATTACAAACACACTCACTGCTGCCTCAGCAAAGATATAGATTCCATTGTATACTATTGAATATGGAAGCACTCCCCATCCCTCCCATGCGTAGGAACCAAAGAAGATACAACCAGACAGCACCGCAAACACATATCGCCCCAACACTGCTGTGAGATATCCCTTAAGCAAACCGTTCTTGGCCTCCGAAAAGATTCCAGACAACCCCAATGCGCCAAAAGCAAGCAAATAGTCTACTATCAACTGCATTGGATACAATACATATGGATCTATTAGTAACTGCAGTACGCCATATGCCAAACCTGTCAAAAGTCCTACACTAAGACCAAAAAAGTATCCGGGCAGACAACAGACAAGCATTGATAACAGCGTGATAGAACCGCCGGTTGGAAAACGAAACAGTTTTATATTTGCAAGCACAGTGCCAAGCGCAATCGCCATAGCACAGAACGCAAGTTGTTTTACTGTTAATTGCCCACCTCTCGCAATGCTATGTCTATTCTGCTTTTTGGCAGAATTTCTAGCAAAAAATACCGCCGCCAAAAGCAGAATTACGATTACTGTCGCAAGCAATCCGTTTCCAAGTGTCGTGGGGATATACGTTGTCTCTCCCCAATCGTTTACTACTACTTCGTACAACATAAAAAATCCTCCTTCGTTTTCGCGAGGAGGTCAGCATCGTAGCAATTCAGTATACTTGCAGTTACGCATTTCATTCAAATACATATCCGCAATCACTTGTCTATAGATTCTGCAATATAACACAAAATCCAATCAAGTAAGGAAGATTTATCTTCCCTACTCGCCGCGCCGCCAATGCGCCACTTTTGTGGCATATTTCCTTTGCATCGGCGCGCATAAACATCTGAATAGCGTTTCATTATTCTCATACTGCTTCCTTACGCCGGTATTATCCGGTTCAAGTAATGAGGGTAAAGTCTCAGCGATGTGCACCCCTAGCGTGATAGTTTTGTACAGGAATTACTATAACGTTCTTTTTCTATAATGTCAATAAATTTTTTATTTATTGATATACAATTTTATAATAACTTGATGATGTAAGCTTAAATACAACAAAGTATATCATTACAAACACTGTCACTGTCGCAATAAGACAGCCGATAAACAATGTTGTATTCATAAGACCAAACATATATAATATTACTTTTAACATTGGAAATGCCATTGTCAAATGAATCACTGCCACAGCAATTGGCAGGAAAAATACAGTGCGCACTTGTGCGTTAATCGCAGTTTTTACCATATTGCGTCCCATTCCAACTTTGGTCATAATGGCATAGCGCTCCCTGTCTTCAAAGCCTTCCGAAATCTGTTTGTAATAGATAATCAACACAGTAATCATCAAAAACATACTTCCAAGAAACAATCCCAGAAATAGAAAACCACCATTTAGCTCCATATAAATATCATGTTGTTCTGCTCTTACAGTTACAGTTCTTGTGCTAAATCCCGATTCTGCTTTATATCCATCTAGCAATTCCCGCACTGCTGAAGCATACATTTTTTTCTCCTCAGATGTCCCATCGATATCAATTTCTATATGATATTTTACTTCCGATTCTGCTATAAAGGACATTAAAGCACTGTCATCCTCCACAACCACATAGAGTAACTGTTGCGCGTTTACAAATCCCTCAACTCCTTTGTTGGCAAGATCTTCTGACAAATCCATCTTTTTCGCCACAGGATACTCTGTTCCAAATAACACAATGGATTCCTCGTCAAATAATATCGGTGATATGACCATCACACTTCCTTGTGGAATCGCATCATAAGAACGTCCTGTATATTTTTCATAATCAGTCCGTGTCATCAGATAAAGCATTCCCATATCCACAAAATTATAAGAATCATTTGTGTTATCGTAATGCTCCACCCTATTTCCTTCTTTATGTGTCACAACCACAATATCTGTATATTCTAACACATCTGTTAATTCCCTACCTTGTTCTTTGCCAACTATCGAAAGTTGTTCTATTAAAAATTCTCGTTCTGATGCTTCAGGAATAAAATCCCGATAAAGCGTTATACTAATGTCTGCCGGAAAATTATTTTTTAAAGAGCTCTCCAAACCTGCATACAGGCAAACTGTTGTTGAAATTGTCACAAGTACCATTGTAGAAAGAATGCAAATATTTGCAAGACCAACTGCATTGCGTTTCATGCGGTAAAGCATACCAGACACTGTAATAAAATGCGCTGTCTGATAATAAAATTTTTTATTTCTTTTTAGTAACTTTAAAATGGCAATGCTCACAGAAATAAATAGTATATAGGTTCCTGCAATCACCAGTAAAACTGCTATAAAAAATATATTGACTGCCATAATCACATCCTGAACTTTCACAGCAAGATAGTATCCTGCCAAAATACATAGAACACCACTCACTGCTAAAATCCATTTTGCTCTTGGCTCTCGCTCTCCCACATTATCGCCATGTAGCAATGCAATTGGATTGGCAAGTTTTACCTGAAGAAAATTATAGAAAAGCATCAAAAGATAAAGAATCCCAAAAAGTTCTATTGTCTGTAAACACCCCCATCCCGAAATATAAAATGGAATGTTTTCTGACACTCCTGTCAGTTTGTACAAAAACATCGCAGCCAACTTATGGAACATAATGCCAAATAAAAGTCCTCCACAGACAGAAAACAGATATAAAATCACAGATTCCCATACCATTACTTTTGCAATGTGTCGCTTTTCCATACCAAGAATATTGTATACTCCTAATTCTTTCTTGCGCCGCTTCATCACAAAACTGTTTGTGTAAAACAAGAAAATACATGCACATATCCCTACAATGACAAGCCCCATTGTCAATACGATGGAAAGAGTCCCCGCACCGCGCATTGACGCAATCCCAGTGCTCCCTTGAATCGCACGCATAATATAAAACATCATGGTAGATACCATTCCTGCAAGAAGATATGGCAAATAAAACTGTCTATTATTTTTTAAATTGGTTACTGCCAATCGAAAATACAATCGTTTCATAACAATCCCCCTATTCACAATATATGACTTTCTTGAATTTCATTTGCTTTTTGTGCAAGCACTGTCAAAGTATCTGATATTTTGGCATATAGCTGCTCATCTGTCAGATTTCCACGATAAATCTGATGAAAAACTTCTCCATCTTTGATAAACAAAATACGGTTTGCATGGCTCGCAGCTTTAGTGCTGTGTGTGACCATAAGTATTGTCTGCCCATCACTATTAATTTCACGAAACACTTTCAGCAATTCCGCTGACGCTTTGGAATCAAGTGCGCCTGTCGGTTCATCTGCAAGAATTAATTGTGGATTTGTTATAATCGCTCTTGCCACTGCTGTTCGTTGTTTTTGCCCTCCAGAAACCTCATATGGAAATTTTGCCAACAATTCTGCAATCCCCAGCCTGCGCGCTATTGGCGCAAGACGCTGTTCCATGTCTTCAACCGTTTTTCCTTGCAAAACCAACGGCAACAGAATATTGTCCTTTAGGGAAAAATTATCTAGCAAGTTAAAATCCTGAAATACAAATCCAAGGTTATCTCGCCGAAAGGCCGAGATTTCTTTCTCTTTAATCAGGGTCAAATCCTTCCCATTGAGCAACACTTCTCCACCAGATGGCTTGTCAAGTGATGCAAGAATGTTTAAAAGTGTTGTTTTACCCGATCCAGACTCTCCCATAATTGCCACAAATTCTCCCTGTTCCACAGAAAAGTTCATGTTCTCTAGCGCTTGTATTTTGGCACCGCCAAAACGTGTTGTATAGACTTTTTTTACATTTTTTACTTCTAATATTGACATATTTTGTCCTGCCTTTCTTATATAATATTTTTTATTGTTGTTATTCTTTATGGCTTTAGTATATCAAAAAAGGAAACTGCCAGCTATTTTATTAGCTTACAATTCCCTTTTATTTCTTACAGTTTTGTAAGATTACTGTGGTATTTTGTGAACTTCACGTAACCTGTTATAAGTCTACAAATGCTTATTTTGAACATTTTTATGCTTTTTTGCTTGACAGTGATTTTACGTAATCTTTTATAAGTCCCCTATCTTTACATGAATCAGTAAGTATTATAGTAATCCTTCTTTATGGAAAGTTTATCTACTGTATTGCTATTCTGCCTCTTTTTCTTGTACGTTGTAGTAACAGATCAGACATAACAAAATCGAACCTTACATTTCCTATAAGAGCATGGTTTTCATATTCTTCTACAATAAAAGCGAAGTCCTATTTACTAACAAAAATTTAAAAGACGCTGATAGAAAAATCTATCAACGTCTTTTATACACAGACCTGCCTACCTAATTTTGTGTTTTGTTAATTGTTATTATGCTTATATTATTATATAAAACTTAAATACAAGCATAATAACTATCTTCTGTCTTTTAGTAAACAGCTAATTTCTTAAAATGTTTCTGTCATTATTCAAATAGTACCATCAGAGTTGTCTGTATTACCTGAATTATCAGAACCTTCTGTATTACCAGAACCACCATTATCTGGTTCTGATGGTTCAGTTGTTTCTGGCGCTTTATAAGTAATCTGCAATGTCGCGTTACCTTCTTGATATCTATCTGCATTCCACAATTTAAGTATTACCTCTGCATCTTGTTTCAACTCGATTTCCTCTGTAGCAGTGTTCCAAGTTGTATAGGTCTTTCCGCTTACTGTCAACTCAAATTCGCAATTTGGATAGGCTCCAGATGGTACCATATTAAAGGTATACGTTCCTTTTGAATTATTTGTAAAAGTTATTATCTTTATTGTATGTTCTTTTGATACAGCTACAGGTTTATTTGTAGTAGGCAACTCTGCGAATGCCAAATCTTCAGTTACCTCATATCCATACAAAGATATTGAACGACTTTCCCCATCATCTGTGTTAAAGATAAACTTAACAATATCATTCTTTTCCAAATCTAGAGTATACTGGAAGCCAGTATCAGATAAGCTTTCGTTGTCTAACGCTAGTTCTGTATCATTCTTATATATCGTTGCAACAACATTGTCTGTGCTATAAAATACATATTTGCCAGCCTCACTAACTGCTGGATATATCACTGTAGCACTGCCGTTTTGTGGTATATATAACGATTTAGAACTATCTAATGTAGTCTCATACTCGAACTCTTCCACTGAACAGTATACAGATGTACTAAATTCTTTATATGCATCTCTCCAAACAATAAGTTTTATTGAATTAAAGTTTTCAGACTCAACTGCATACTCTAATTCATTATTGCCTTCCGCAACTGGTTCTGTATCAGAACCCAAGTACAATGCTAGATGAAGGTCATCATAACTATCTGGAACACTAAACTTTAATTTCATACCTGATACCTTATAATTATTGTCATTATAATTATATGAAATCTCTGCCTGTTGATGATAATCACCATCTATCCAAACTGATGTTTCTACATTTACATCAGTGTGGATTAATTTTTCAAAATATTTGTCTGAGCTTAACGCTCCTTGTTGAACAGTAATATTATATGTTCCTGCATTATGATAATAATACCAAGTCCTAAGCAATACTGTTGTGCCTTCGGTAAGCCCTGCTTTTATGGTACTATTTCCATAAGGATTCTCTTTTTCTCCTAATACTTCCATTGTATCATAATTATACAGTTTCATACAACTACTTGAATCAGTTGAAAATTCATAATAGCCTGACTCTGCTACTGTAAACAAAAACCATTCTTCTTGGTTATCTTCCAAAGTAATACTTGGATTAAACAGAGTATCTGGGCTAATAATTTCTTCTGTTTGGTTATGGAGCATATAGACATATAGCCAACTATCATAGTAATCATTACTTATAGTAAACGACGTTAATTCTTTCTGTTTGACTCTAGGAAAAAGAGCATAGAG
>CAJUAE010000117.1 GCA_910583965.1 uncultured Lachnospiraceae bacterium | reverse complement strand
GCTGTACTGATGTAGATATCAAACCATTTGAGAAAACTGGCAACGTAATTGGTATAGATTTAGGGATTAAAGAGTTCTGTATTGATTCTAATAAAAATAAGACTGCGAATCCAAAATATCTCAAGAAGTCTTTCAAGAAACTTGTTAAATTACAAAAAGAATTGTCTCGAAAAACAAAAGGCAGTTCAAACCGTAATAAAGCAAGGATAAAAGTGGCAAGACTTCAAGAGCATATAGCAAACCAAAGAAAGGATTTTTTACAGAAATTATCCAGTAAAATTGTCAAAAATAATGATATAATCTGCTTAGAAGATTTACAGGTAAAAAATATGATAAAGAATCATAAACTTGCACAGTCAATAGCAGACGTATCATGGAGTGAATTTGTAAGGCAGATTTCGTATAAAGCAAAATGGTATGGAAAGAGGATTGTTAAAATAGACAAATGGTTTGCAAGTTCTGAGATTTGCAATGTATGTGGATATGTAAATAAGAATACCAAAAATCTCAGTATTAGAGAATGGGACTGTCCTCAATGTGGAATACATCATGACAGAGATATAAATGCGGCTAAGAATATTCTAAAAGAAGGATTAAAAATATTGGAAATAGTATAAAACATATCGGAGCAACGATAAATTCTAGGGTCGGAGCGATCCGAAGTTACGCCTGTGGAGATAGTAGGTAACCCAAACAAGTTTGGTTACGAAGTCTATGAAGCAGGAATCTCACGGCTTTAGCCGTGAGAGGTTCAAACTGTTGAGACCGGAAGGAATGCGACAGGACTTGGGCTTTCGATTGCAAAGCATTTAGTAGAGCGCATGGGAGGAAGCATTTCAGCAGCATATATAAAGGGAGAATTGGTGATTATGTTGCAATTTTAGAAAAGCGAGTAGGGAAGATAAATCTTCCCTACTCGCTTCGCGACCCATGCAAAAACAGTGATAGATTAGCGTACTATGACTGTTTTGACGCATTTATACTGTTTTTAAATCAAATCCAAAATAATTTACTGCATTGTTATAAGAAATTCCTTTTATAATATCTTCTAATGCTTCCATATCATCAGGATACTCACCATTTTCAACCCATGTTCCAATTAGATTGCACATGATACGTCTGAAATATTCATGTCTAGTATAGGAAAGAAAACTTCTGGAATCCGTCAACATACCGACAAATCCTGAAAGATTTCCAAGGCTTGCCAAGGAAATCATCTGGTCTTGCATACCCGTCTTGTGGTCATTGAACCACCATGCGCTGCCTTGCTGGATTTTTGCACATGCAGAGGAATCTTGAAAGCAGCCAAGGATTGTTCCGATGGCTTGATTGTCATTTGGATTCAGACTGTAGAGAATTGTTTTTGGCAGCTCATCTGTCTGAACCAGTGCGTTTAGAAAATCAGCAAGCTCTGCGGATGGAGTATGGTTGCTGATGCAGTCATATCCGGTGTCTGGACCTAATTGGTTATAGCGAAGTGTATTGTTGTCACGTTTACAGCCATAGTGGAGTTGCATTACCCAGTTTAAGCGATGGTATTGTTTTCCGACAAAGAGCATAAATGCAGTTTTATATTGTAGTTCTTCTTGTCTGGTGAGAGTGGCGCCACTTTTTCTCTTGGCAAAGATTGCCTCAATTTCTTCGTCGGAAGCAGGCTGATACATAACATATTCTAGTCCGTGGTCAGAGACATTGCATCCCATAGAAGCAAAGAAGTCAAGTCTTTTTAGCAGTGCATTTTTTAAATCTGCAAAAGTGTTGATAGAGATACCGCTTATTTCTGCAAGTTTTGCGAGATAGTCCAAATAGTCTGGTTTCTCAATATTCATTGCTTTGTCTGGTCTCCAAGCAGGAAGGACTTGTACATCAAAGGTATCGTCATCAGCAATTTGTTTATGATATTCAAGCGAGTCGATGGGGTCGTCAGTCGTGCAGATTAATGTTACATTTGAGCGTTTGATTAGACCACGCGCGCGCATGCTATCTTCTTTGAGTTTTTCATTGCAGAGGTTCCATACTTCATCAGCGGTATTTTTGTTAAGAACTCCTGTGTAGTCAAAATAGCGTTGTAGCTCCAAATGTGTCCAATGAAAGAGTGGGTTGCCAATCGCCTTGCCAACACATTCTGCCCACTTGAAAAATTTTTCTTTGTCGGATGCATCTCCTGTAATAAATTTTTCTTCTACACCACAAGAGCGCATAAAGCGCCATTTGTAGTGGTCGCCTCCAAGCCATACTTGGGTGATGTTGTCAAATTTCCGGTTTTCTGCAATTTCTGCAGGATTGATATGACAGTGATAGTCAAGTATTGGTGTCTTCTCCGCATAATTGTGAAAAAGACTACTTGCCATGTTGTTTTGGAGCAAAAAGTCTTGATTCATAAAAGTTTTCATGATGATTCCTCCATTTTCTTTTTTATATTAAAGAGTTGTGCCTCTTTTGATCAGTTCGCCAGAGAAGATTACCTTCTGGGGCATATCGTTGTTTGTTAGGATACCAATTAATGTTTTCACAATATGATGGCATAAGGTTTCCAACCGATTGTTGACGCTGGTAAGCTCTGGATCACAGCAAGTGCTGAGAATGGAATTGTTGTATCCTATAATTGATAGCTCATCTGGTATGGAAAGACCTTTTTTGTGTGCAAATTTAACAGCGCCAATGGCGAGGTTATCGTCGGCTGCCACAACAGCTTGATACTTGAGAGTATGGTCAAGACTCGATAAAAAATCAGCGATTGCTGGAAGGTCTGAATGGCTTCCTGGAAAATATTGGATATATTCCATGCGAAGGGGAAGTCCTTTTTGTGTCAGTGCACTTTGATAACCAGACAGTTTTCGCAAAGCAGAGTAGGAGCGAGAGTTATATAGATAAAGGATATCCTGAATGCCAGTGTCAATAATATAAGAAGTGGCTTGCATCGTTGATTTAAAATCATCGCAGAGGCTACAGTATACATTCTCACAGTCAAAATCTGCATTCAATAAGAGAATTGGAATTTCTTTTGCCGCTTCGCGAATATAATCGTTTTCGGTATCCGTGTCCGCAACAAAATTGGAACCTACAAGGATTACACTGTCAACTTTTTTATTGACAAGAAGATTTAGATATTTTTGTTTATCTTCAAGTTTGTAACCAGTACAACATAGGATGCAGTTGTAGTTATTTTCTCGTAATTCCTGTTCAATATGGTATATGGCATTGGCAAGATAGAGGTCGGAGGAGTCAGCACACAGAATGCCGATTGTGTTCATTGAGTTTAAACCAAGTCCTCTGGCAAAGGCATTGGGGGTGTAACCACATGCCTCTATGACAGCAAGAACCTTTTGGCGTGTTTGTTCACTAACATTGTTCGATCCGTTTAGTACACGCGATACTGTTGCTATGGATACACCAGCCTTTTCAGATACATCATATATTGTCATAAGAGCCGCCTTTCTGGTAATCACTTAGACTTAGAAACAAAAGTTTTTTATTTACAAAGTGTTTTTGAGTTGTTTCTCACTGCTAAAGTGTTGCCAAGATAAAGTAAGAATAGGTTGACATATCCTGATGTAACAGAATATGAAAGCACTATCATTAAATTAAGTTTACTATGAAAATTTATGAAAATCAAGTATAAGATTTTTATTAGTATTGACTATTTAGAAGTGCTACGTTACAATGTAAGTACTTACATTAGAAACGAACTAAGATACATAAAGCAATCACAGATGCACAGAATCCGGCGAAATTTTATTTCAATAGCGCACCAGCACATAAAATATATCCGGCAAAATTAATTAAATTACAAGGTGTGGCATCAGAAGATGTTGTGATTATTAAAGAGGAAAACAAAGTGGAGTTTGGTTGTCTTGAAGATGCAAATCACAGAGTTATTAAGTACATTCTTCCAGAACAGGTAGAGAGTTGCCAACTTGTGATAGGAATGACTGCGTTGAAGCCTGGTAGTGTGTGGAATACAATGCCTTGCCATACATACGACAGGCATATGAAAGTCTATCTGTATTTCGAGATGCCTGAGGATGCATTTGTGATGCATTATATGGGCAATCCACAGGAGACAAGACACACTATTATGAGAAATGAGTAGGCTGTAATTTCTCCAAGTGGGTGCCGTGTGCATAAAAATAGAAATCTCTGACAATCAACATGGTTGCCAGGGAGTTTTTTGCATATATTATAGTAAATATTGAATAATCACCTAATTTTTGACAAGAATAGAGAAGTGAGTTTGTGCGTATTGCATAATTATCACTCTGCAGTTAAGGAAAAGTGCATAGTAGGGTAATGGTGAAAATAACAAAATAATTATAAATTTGATAATTATTCACAAAAAGAAAGACTTTATATGATACTTTTCTACAGAAAGGGATAAATTTTTTTGGGGCGTTGCGTCAATGTAGAAAATCATGTAAAATTAAGGATATATTCACCTTTGCCAGAAAGTCCCTGCACTGGCAGATGTCGAATCATTTGGAAACACTTGGTTTCTAATTCAAATGGTTAAAACTTTTAATGGAGGATTATTGAGTATGAGGTATATTGGTTCGGGACTAGAAAGAAAATATTATCCGCCTACAGATGAAGTTGCTGGATTTTCAGTTCGACCTGGAAAGTTTTTGGAAAATGGGGCGATTAGGGTTGACGAGGGAGTAAATTTTACGATTCATTCCAACGGGGCAAAATCCTGTAGTCTCTGTCTGTTTCATGTGGGAGAGCATGAACCTTATGCGGTGATACCGTTTCCAGATTCTTGCCGCATGGGTGATACGTATTCCATGGTAGTCTATGGATTGAAACCCAGAGAGTTTGAGTATGCATACCAGTTTGATGGGGAGTACAATGTTAGCAAAGGGTTATTGTTTGATAAGACAAAATATATTCTTGACCCTTATGCCAGATCAGTTGCAGGTCAGGAGATATGGGGGAAAGAAAAACCTGTTTCAGAACGGATCTATAAGGCACGAGTTGTAGATGGTGGGTATGACTGGGGGAATTTTAAGAATACCAGTTTGGAGCCAAAAGATTTGATTATCTATGAGATGCATGTGAGAGGATTTACGCAGGACAAATCCTCAGGAGTTGAACATAGGGGAACTTATGAGGGGATTCGAGAGAAGATTCCCTATTTGTTGGAACTTGGCATCAATGCAGTGGAACTCATGCCTGTTTTTGAGTTTGACGAGACAGAAGATGTACGGATTGTTGACGGTGAGAAGCTAATTAATTATTGGGGATACAGTCCTGTATGCTTTTTTGCACCGAATGTTGCTTACGCGTCAGATACGCGTGCAGGGAAAGCAGGGAATGAGTTTAGAAGCCTGATTCATGAGCTAAATGCAAATGGAATTGAAGTTATTCTCGATGTTGTATTTAATCATACCGCAGAGGGAAATGAGATGGGACCATGTTTCTCATTTAAGGGCATTGACAACAATATTTACTATATGCTAACTCCTGATGGAAAGTATTATAATTTTAGTGGATGTGGCAATGTAATGAACTGTAATCATCCAATTGTGCAGCAGTTTATTTTGGAATGTCTGCGCTATTGGGTAGTTTCTTATCGCGTTGACGGATTTCGTTTTGATCTTGCTTCGATTATGGGACGCAACGAGGATGGTTCGCCTATGAGTAAGCCGCCATTGTTACAGAGTCTCGCGTTTGATCCAGTACTTGGCAGTGTAAAACTTATTGCTGAGGCGTGGGATGCGGGTGGACTTTATCAAGTAGGAAGTTTTCCGTCATGGAATCGCTGGGCAGAGTGGAATGGAAGATATCGTGATGATATGCGCTGTTTCCTAAAAGGAGATTATGGTATGGCGCAGGCGGCAATTAACCGTATTACAGGTTCTTTTGATTTGTATGGAAAGGAAAATCGCGGGGAAAATGCAACAGTTAATTTCCTGAATTGTCATGATGGTTTTACACTTTATGACATGTATGCATACAATCAGAAACACAATGAGAAAAATGGGTGGAATAACACAGACGGAGCAAATGATAACAATAGCTGGAATTGTGGCGTGGAGGGTGACACAAATGATTCAGAAGTCTTAACGCTGAGAAATCGTCTTAGAAAAAATGCGTTTGCGATTTTAATGTGCAGCAGAGGTGCTGCGATGTTCCTTGCGGGAGATGAGTTTTGCAATACGCAGTTTGGCAATAACAATGCCTATTGCCAAGATAATATTGTTTCTTGGCTTGATTGGACGCGAAAAGAAGAGTATAGTGAAATGTTTGCGTTTTGCAAATTTATGATTAATTTGCGCAAAAATCATCCAATTTTGAGAGGACGTTCTGGGCCAAGTGGCTGTGGATTCCCTGAGGTTTCCATTCATAATAAAACAGCGTGGAATAGTAGTTGTGGACCAGATACACGCACGATTGGCATTATGTTTGCTGGACGAACAGCGGGAAATCGAGAAGATGATATTATCTATATTGGAGTGAATGCTTTCTGGGAAAAAGAGGAAGTGCAACTTCCAAAGCTGCCTCTTGGAAGAAAATGGCGCATTATTATGAATACGGAATTTCAACATACTGCTGATACAGATTATCATAAGCTAACCAACTGGGTAACAAGAGATGTGCTTGTTATGTATCCGCGTTCTGTTGTGATTGCAATTGTTGATAAAAATTAATAAAATATTATTTTCCATCTGTATGATTACAATCTGACAAGGAACTGGTTACATTATAAGTGAATTGTTGGATTAGTGACCACACAGGTGGAAATTTTTTGGATACAATTCAATAAAAAATTATTTTCCCACTCATCAAATGGCCCATATGCTGCCATAGTGGCTTATTTTTTGCATAGACCTATACAAAAACAAAGAAGCCTGATCATTCAGGCTTCCTGTTGTGTAAAAGGGGAATTCTTCCGGAATTGCTAATTAGCAAGTCTAACATCTCTGCTAAACATAATATTATAATACAATGAAACAAGCCCATAATCTATAACTATATTGCAAAAATATAGCAATATATTAGCCAATCGGCAATGGATATACAATTATTTTGATAATTTAATGCCTACATAATGGTTCAAAAATTGTTTTTCTGCCAATATATCCTGATATGC
This sequence comes from uncultured Lachnospiraceae bacterium, assembly GCA_910583965.1. GTDB lineage: Bacteria > Bacillota > Clostridia > Lachnospirales > Lachnospiraceae > COE1. Next base: position 2,658 of record CAJUAE010000117.1, on the reverse strand, counting down.
GTACAAAAAGGATTCCAAGAAAAGAACCACAACTGTCAATTATTACATCACGCGCTGAACAACCGCGCCCACGTACAAAATATTGATGTAGTTCGTCGAACGAGGCAAACCCTACACACAATATTCCACTGGTGATAATCAGCCAGATTCCTCGTATACCATATACATACAACGGAAATGATACAGATACTGCAAGTAGAAAATATTCTGTAAAATGAGCAAGTTTTCGCACGTAATAGTGTATTTTTCGGATACTGCGCGTAATCTGCTTGTCTGTCAGTTCCAGATCGAAGGTCTTATCTATAAAGGATACAGCAGTGTAGGATACATTATAGCTCAAGTTAGAACTGGTAGTGCCATCTTGTGCCGAGAGGGAGAATATTAAGTACATCATTAATAGCGCAGGGAGAAAGGATAAGGGTTTTAATAGAAAACGCAGTAAGAATTTCATAATAAATCTCCTCGTAAATATTTTAAAACGTTCTGTTAAAAAGATATCCTTATATTAACCAGAAAGCGCTAGAACAAGCAAGAAAATTTTCATAAAATTTTTTCTTTTGGATTTAAGGTTCGGAAATCGTTAACCAATAACTGAATATGAGCAATTTGCTCTAAGGTAAGTCCAGTTGTGTCAATAAATACTCGTTCATTATCCAATTCTAGTAGATAATCTGTCGTACAACAAAAGTATGTTGCAATTTTTTTTAACATTTCAATAGAGGGAAGAATATTGTTATTTTCCCAGTTACTGACGCTTTGTTTGGTTACACCCAACTGATTTGCCAGAGATACCTGACTGATGTTGTGAGCGATACGTAGTGATTTGATCTGTTCTCCAAGCATATTTATAGACCTCTTTGTTACAGTTTACTTGATTTATAAAAGGATTTTAGTTTTTTGCTGTAACACCTTTTTGCTTTTTAGTCTATCCAAAATAAGTATATTTATAAAACACCTTAATCCGTAAAACTTATTAACCCAATTTCTGGCGTATACCCGATAAATATTGGGTGTAACACGGTTTCATTTCCGGTTTTTGATTTCACCCAATGGGTGAAGATAAAAATATATGAAATCCTTATATCTTCTATGTTTTTCGTACCTCATATAGTGACGGTTATGCACCAATGATGGCATACATTGGCACAGAGGGCTTTCTTGCAAATACAGAGCTGCGGAAAGGAAATCAGCATTGCCAGTGCAATACACCTGCATTTATAAGGCAAACACTTCGGCTTGGACATCAACTGGCAGACAGGCAGCTGTTGGTTCGTATGGACGCCGGGAAAATGAGCTGGTCCTTGAATTAACTGTGTTTGCGTATAATATTTTGCGGCTAATAGGTCAGGAGTCGCTAAAAAGCAGGCGGGCTCCTAAAACAAAACACCCTGTCAAAAGAAGGCGTATCAGAACCGTGATAGGGAATCTGATTCAAATTGCTGGACATATAACAACCCATGGACGACGGATTGTCCTGGCAATTGGCTGCAGTAATGTGTGGCGTCATGTATTTATGGATGTTTATAATCGATTTGCTTTGGCCTAAAAACGTAAAACAGAAAAGGATTGTTAAGGTGCGTCATTTTTGCGTTTTATAGGCTGAAAATAGATATATATTACGCAACAAACAGGAATTGTGTACTTGAATTCGATGTAAAGGATTCGTTTCTGAGATGTAATGTGTAAAGGGTGGTTTCACCAAGCCACTACATTATATTGACTGCGGTTCACTTGTGGCAGAATGGCACAGGTTGGAGGGGCGCAGACGCCAACAGCGGCTTGTGCATCGGGTGGAGCTGCGCCGATGCACTGGGGGCTTGGGGCCATCGGCCACCAACAAGCGGCACCAGGTATATACCTGTGCTACTTACTACTACTGTCAGGGTCCATATTGAGGGTTGAATATCATTCGTATTGGTGGTATATTGGGCTTATGACAAATGAGGATTTGGAGGATTTGTGCTATGAGAACATTTGAGAAGGATACTCTACGTGGGATAATTGTAAAGGGGAACCTTCGGGCAGCAATGACGTATTTAGAGCAGTTCCCGGAAACGGCAACACTATATCAAAAGAGCGTGGCTTTGTATCAACAAGAACACTACCTAACTTATGATGTAGATGCGGAACTGAACGAGATTCTCTTGGCCTATCAGAAGTATTACCGGGATGCCTTTTATTTGGAGCTGCCTGCCGAAGAAGCTGCGCAACGGCTGCGGGAGCGGTTGGCAGAACTGTTCCGAGCAGCGTCCGATGTTTCGCTGGACGAGTTGGAGGAAATGGCAGGAACGGCGTTCCGTCAGAAGTCGTTCCACGCTCTGATGGGACGAACCAGTGGATACTACGGTCCTTACATATGGAAGGTCGAGGAACTGAAGTATTATAAGGTGGAGTTGCCAGAGGGTGAGCAGGACTACGCTGTTAAATTTCTGGACGGGTTCATCATGAAAAGCTGGTTGGACTACATTTCCTTTGGCGAAACGGGCACTGGAGGCTGGTCCAATGGTGATGGCTTGATTCACTGCGTCAGAGCCGCCTATGATCTGGAGTCAGAAGACTTTCAGGTGTCCCTTCTGAAGCATGAAGCTCAGCATGCTATGGATCAAGCCCGTTATAAGGACATCACAAACGAGGAGCTGGAATACCGTGCTAAGTTAG
>CAJUAE010000116.1 GCA_910583965.1 uncultured Lachnospiraceae bacterium | reverse complement strand
AAAGTCATTCCCTTTTCCACACGCAGGTCTTTTAGGCGTTCCTGTATGCTTAATTGTGTTTTCATAGATAAATCTCTCCTTTACGAAAACAGAATACTACACAAACAGGCGGATTCCTACCGAAAATTTCCAGCATGATAGAAAAAAGCTGTTTTTGGGGAAATTTCCGACATGGTAGATATACGGGAAAGCAGGGAGTTTTGTTAGATAATGACGGTATAACTGAATGACTGTCCAAGCTGACATAAACCGCCAAGACCAATTTTAAGAAAATTTGAGCGCCAATATTGGACGACACAGCGCCGACAAGGGTTGCCTGTCAGGAAACAGTGAGGGGAGAACAGCAATGATAGGAAATTGCCTAAGATTGAATATATTTATTTGGTACCGGAAAGGTACCGTAAAATTGAATTGGTACCAGTTCGGTACCAGAGAAAGGAGCATGGAATGAAATTATCAAGATATGAGCAGGAGGTTGTAATCAACTTTAATGCAGATGAAAGCGAAGCAACAGTTTACACTGCAAATCCGGCATGGATACGGAAAATGGATAAGCTGTGTAAAGAGTTTCCGGAAGTGATCCGGCTAAAGGCATGGACGGAAGTAAGCAAAACCTATGTTTTACCGAAAAATCTTGTCAGGATTGGAAAACCAAGGACATTGAGCGAAGCACAGCTTAGACATTTACATGAACTGCAAAATAAAGAGCCAAATAAAGCGTAAGCTATATTTTATAGCAATTCGCACCCAAAATGAGGTATTTCACACCTTGTAATTAGCTGATAATGTGCTGATGACGATATAATAAAAGAAAATAGATTTGAATTTTATATTTTTTAAGTTATGAAAGGAAGTCGGGATATTATGAGGATTGCAGTTTGTGATGATGACCGGGCAATCCGGGAAGAACTTTCCCGGCTGATACAAAAGCAGGTGCCGGAAGTGGATATTGTGGAGTATCAGTCGGGAGAAGAATTGATAAATGCAAAAGGAAACTTTGACATTTATTTTCTTGATATTGAAATGGGTAAAGTGTCCGGCATGGATATAGCAAGGCGTATCAGAGAACAGGAAGAAAGCGGCAGGCAAAGGAGCATAATTATATTTGTGACAGGGTATCGGGAATACATGGAAGCGGCATTTGACGTATATGCGTTCCATTATCTGATAAAGCCTATTGATGTAGAAAAGTTTTCAGAGGTATTCAGCCGGGCATGGAAAGAAGCGTCTGTTTTTGAGGAACAGACAAAAAAACATATCATGGTAAAAAGCTCTGGAACGCAGCAGAAGCTATTGTTGAAAGATATTTACTATATAGAGAGTGGCAATAAAAAAGTCATTTTCCATACAACGAAAGGGAAACTGGAAGTTTACGGGAAAATGGATGAATTAGAAAATGGGTTAGGGAACACTTTTTATCGCTGCCATAGGTGCTATCTTGTAAACATGGAAAAAATTTCTGCTTACAGTGCGGATAACATACAGGTCACAAACGGGGATAACCTTCTCCTTGCAAGGAAGAAATATTCTGATTTCATCAAAACTTATATGCGGTATGTAAAAAATGGAGGGATTGTTAATGTATGATAGGTTGCTTCCGGTTTCTATCTATTTGGTTGATAGTATATTAAGTGGAATTTATATGCAAGGATTCTTAAAAGAAAAGTACGGGAAAAAGGCAGTTTTGGTAGTATGGGGAACAGCCTATTTTCTTATTCAGATTGCGGTATTTGAAATATTGGATGCCAGATTTCCAGTCGGAGAAGTTATTGGGATAATCTTAAATATTTGTGTCCTGCTGTTTATGCAGTTTCTTCTCTTTGAGAAAGATTTGCAAAAACAGTTTTTTGTTGCCTTTAGCTTTGTGGCGGGGAAAGAAATTGTGAAATACATTGTTAGTGTACTTAGTATTGCGGTTAATGGATTGTGGAATAAAATTTTTGACTTTTTGATTTCAAAAGGAATGTTAAATACGGCAGACAGGCTTTATATTTGGATAGAGATTTCTGTTGCGGCTATAGCGGTCATATGCTCACTTCTTTATGCTATGCTGCTGTATATTTATTTGTTTTTGATAAACAAAAAATTTGTAAGAAAAGATTATCTGTTGCAGACACATGAAAATGTTTTTTTGATTTTGCCCTGCATTGCTGCATTATGCATTTCTGTAACAATGAAGATGATGATCGTATCGGTTGGAATCGGAATGACTGTAATTATTTATGACACGGTTCCGGCAACAAAATTCTGGGTACCCGTTATCTGTGTCCTGCTACTATCCACTATTATTGCAAGCGTTATATTATTTCAGAAATTGGTACAGTACAATGAGGAAATAGGGAAACGTGCGATACTGGAAAACCAAGTGCGGCAAATGCAGAAAGAAATTGTAGAGATACAGGATATATATACTGATATGAGAGGGCTTCGGCATGATATGAGAAGCCATTTAGCCAATATTTCCATGCTTGTTAAAAGCGTGGCAGGTTCAGTGAATGAAGAACTGGAAAGATATATCGGGAAAATGGAGGAAACAGTCAGCAAATTAGATTTTACTTATCAGACTGGAAACCCGATTACGGATATTATTATCCACCAAAAAGGGCAGGAAGCAGAGAAAAAACATATCCAGTTTAAGATTGATTTTGCTTATCCCCCAAATCTTTTGATAGATATTTATGATATTGCGGTTGTTTTGAATAATGCACTGGAAAACGCCATAGAAGCGTGCGGTAAGGTAGAGGACAATAAACAGATAAAGTTACAATCTTATGTGAAAGGTAGCCTGTTCTTTATAGAGGTTGAAAATGATTTTTCAGAGGATATTGTCATAGAGGAAGAAAGTGGGCTGCCTGTCAGCAGCAAAGAAAACAGGAAACTACATGGGATTGGAATATCCAATATCCAAAGATGTGCGAAGAAATACATGGGCGATATTGATATTGTAATTTCTGATACAGAAGGCAGGAAGAAATTTAATCTTACGGTAATGATGAATGGAAAGCCTGCGGCGGCAATCTGATACTGCAATAGAATTTCACACCCAAAATGGAGCAGTTCGCGCCAAATCTATGAAATTTTTTTGCAGATTGGCGATAAACTAAATAGTAACTACTTTGAATAACAGAGAAAGGAACGGTGTTTTATATGGCAATGGAGATTACAAGTAATTATAGTAACTATGCGGCAAATTACGCTGATACTACGAAAAAATCTAGTAGTAATGTAGCAACGGAGGTAAAGACAAACACATCAACAAGCAGCAAGGACAAAGTACAGGAATATTATGAACAATTATGTAATAAATTTCCGCAGATAAATATTAACACAAGTGGGGGAATTGCAAGCGGCAATAAAAATAATATCGTTTTGAACCTCTCTAATGACTGTCTAAAAAAAATGGCAAGTGATCCAGACTTTGCAAAAAAAATCGAAAATGACATTGCGGGCATACCAGCGGCACATGAGCAGATGTTTGCTAAAGCAAAAAGTGATGGCATTGAGATACATGGTTTTGCTGTAAGAATCAATGCAGATGGGAGTATGCAATGTTCTTGTAGTGGTTCAACAAGAACCAGTGGTTCAAAACAAAATTCAACTATGCTGAATACGGAAAAGAAACAAAAAGAAAGATTAGAAAAAAAACGTGAGGAAAGAAAAATCTCAGAAGAAAAGGCAGCTAAGAGACGGGCAGAGAAAAAGGCGCAGTTGGAGAAGCTGACGGAAGACAGAGAAGATGAAACGTTCACAATATCAGCTACTGGCACTGATGTAAAAAGTGTTGCGCAGAACCTCTTAGCTGCGGTTTCTGGTACATCTGCGCCGACAGGGGCAAGTTTTGATATAAAGGCATAAGGAGAAATTGTTCATATTCCGCAAGGGCGCATAAACCTTTGCTTCTGCGGACTGCCCGGACTTATTGCAAGGGGGCAGGGCGGCAATATAAAAAATTGATGACAATGGAGGATTAGGAAATGGCTATTAGTGGAGTCGGACATAATTATGATTATTTGGGAACGACTACAAATTATATACGGGGAAAAGCAACTGTTAGGGAAGCAATCTCAAAGACGGTGAAGCAGTCGGAAAATCTTTCTATTTCTGATGAAGGAAGAAATATGCTGCGGGAAATGGCAAGCAAATTTGAACCCGATTCGGATTATACCAATGTCAGGGAACTGACAATACAAAATACAAATGAGGTTGCATGGGAGCACTATACAGCAATGCGGGATATTAGCAGCTTAACATTAAAAGACAGGAATTATAATGTTGAAGATGTGATGAAATCTATAATGGATACATACGAAACCCGTTATAATGAAATCGTAAAAGAACATGAAAATGGAAAGCGTGAAGTTTCCTACGAACTTACGGGGAAAAGTTCATTGACACTTGATGAAGATTTAGCAGGATTGGACGAAGCCTTTAAGATGAGGTTGGCAAATTTAGAAGGATATATTACCTGTCAACAAACAAATAAAGCATTTGAAAACCCGGACAGTTCATGGTATTTCCGTAGAAATAGCCCTCAAAATGAAGTAAAAACACAAGATAAGGCTCAAATGTTTGATACACAATATCAGAAAACAGCAGTATCAATAATGGAGCAGGCTAAAGAGAAGTTTTTGGCAGCCTTTGAAAGTATAAATTACAAACAAGGAACAGCAACAAGCATACTATCGGATATTATGAAAAAGTGCTGATAACATAAGGAGGATTAAAAAATGGCTATTAGTGGAGTAGGACAGAGTTATTATCAGAACAATGTTGCAACAACGAAAAGTACAAAGAACGTAAACAGCACGGGAGAAACAGGCAGTACAAAGGAATTATCAGAAGCGGAAGAAATGGCGATTTTCAAAAAGGAATTTTATGCTGAAATTGATAAGATACCTAGAAATAAAACTATAACCAATGTGGCTATCAACATATCAGAGGAAGCATTTAAGAATATGAAAGATGATCCGGAGTACAGGGAAAAGATATTATTAGCACTTAAACGTGACTTAACTTCGTCTTTTGCACCGTTGGAAGCTTCTATGGTGCTCACTGTAGGAGCTACTGCTAAAGATTATAGGGGCGATTCATGGTCTGGTGTTAATAATCAATCGGAATTTTATGCTCGTTCACAAAACAGTTTTTATAAAAAGACAAGTAATAAGAAAGATAGTCAAAAAGAGCTTTTGGAAGAATATCTGGAAAAACGGGCACAGGTTAAAAAGCAGCAGCAGGAAATGTTGAATGAAAAGATTGCAAAGCAGGAACAAGAAAGAAGTCGATTATTACAGTCATGGAACAATGAGAGGCTGTTGTCGAAAGCGTCTGATGCTTACGAAGCAAATGTTATAACGGAAGCAGTTACAGATAATACTTTTTCGCTTGGATAGTGATTTTAAGTAAGTAGGAGAAAGAAATATGTCAATTACATTTTTAAGCAATCCTATTCATTTGCCGAATTTTTTCAAGTTTGATAGGGAATATTTGGGAAAACAGGAAAGCCAAAATGAAGACCAGAAAGTGTTTCATAAGGATACTTTAGAGGTTTCTCAATTATCGAAAAACAGGGAAAATTTAATGGATAAAATTAAGCATACAGTTGTGCATTCGGTTACATCGTTCAGCGATATGAGAGCCGGAATACTAAAAGAAATTAGGGAAGAAAAAGGGCAGTATGACTATACTGATGTTGTAAATGCCTGCGGATTGAGTTATGCAAGGCTTTATTCTGAAATTGAGGAACGTTATAAAAATGGAAATGAGCAGTATTATAAGTCAGCAGGTGGTACACCATGGACGAAAGAAGAAGAAATTGAGTGGCTGGATATGCAATATGAGCAGGAAGTGGCATGGCAGAAATCCTGTGCCAGAATAGCAGCCCGGGGACAGGTCTTTCAGGGGAATATTCCTGAAGTGCCAACAAAAGAGATTGAAGAATTGGAGGACAGCTTTTATCAGGCGAAGGATGCCTATATCAAGTTATATCAAGAAAGCAAACAGACAGGTAAGTTTCTTGTTTTGCAAAATTATATGTTCGGTAGTAGCCGGATGTATGAAATGCTGAATAAATTAGGAAATTTACAGGAGAGGGTGGAATAATGCAGGTTAATTTGTCCAATGGTTCATTACAACAAAAGATTTTTTCAGGAACAGGAAGCATAGGCGGTGTCCATCTGCCCGATTTTAACGATAAGTATGTGTTTTCCAAAAAGAAAAGTGGTATTAGTGATGAAGAATACAGAAAGCAGATTGTAGAGCAGGCTTATAAAGATTTTGAAAAGGGTACATTTCAAAATAAATCAGATGGCTTTAACAAATTGATGAAAAATTATACATCAGAAGTATCCCCGGATAGAAGGGGAATCATTACTTCTGGATTAAAAGCTGTTTCAAGAAATAGACAGAATGTGTTAAAGCCGATAGATTTTGTCGCAACTCTGCTTGAAGGGAAAGTAAAGTATCAGAAACTGCCATCGGGCAATAGTGAGTACATAGAATTTTATGATAAGAATGGGGAGATGGTAGCAACTTATTCCAACAATGGATGGACAATGTATACCACGAATGCAGAGACAGCGAGGCAAACAGAAATGTGCATGATTTATAATGAAGCATGGGGAAATGCAAAAAGAGGACTTCCGATAGTAGGAGGGGAATCCGTAAATGAAGAAAATTTGCAAAGCAGTTTTTATGTCAAAGCATAGTGAAAAATAGAGTAATGGAAATTATTGTGAACAGTGTTTCTCCGCTTAGTCGATGGAGAGAATATACGCAAATTTATTGTAAATGGTGTAACAATAAAATGAATTTAAAATTAAGGCGGGAAAGCGTTTGTTGGAAGAAAACCAATGAACGCTTTTTTGCATTTAATGATACACTGTCGCTCTCCGCCAGTCCTGACTTCGTTTCAGATGCAGTTTATTTTAGAAATGGAGGATAGGATAATGACAGATAAGGAAGATAAGACAGTGCGGCAGTTTGTACTATTCTGCCGGACAGCTTTGATGTATGAAAAAAAGAACTATTACAACGAACGGAAACACATGGCAGAGCGTGAAACACATATTGAAACGCTCTCACTTAAACAGTCAGGTATGCTTGAAAAAATATTTGATACATACCATGCGGATTATTTTTCAGTCATGGGATATGAAATCGGCATAATTGATGGTGATTTGGCACAGGCGTTAAGGAAACTGCCGGACAAAAAAATACAGATTGTGTTACTGTATTATTTTGCTGGTCTGAGTGACAGGGAGATTGGCGAAATCTATGGCATAGGGAGAAGTACCATTTGTGACCAGAGGAACAATGCCATAAAAAAACTGCGACTGCTGATGGAGGAAATGCATTATGGAAAATAAATACAGCGGCAGGGGCATTACCTTTGAAACATTGGAAAAAGCAGTGTCGGGCGATTACAATGCTATGCAGGAAGTGATAAGGCTGTTTAAGCCATACATGACAAGACTTAGCATTGATGACGGCAGATTTGACAAGGAACTCTTTGAAAGACTCGTACAAAGGCTTATGTTTATTACATGGCAGTTTGATATGCATTACAGTGAAAAATAATCGGGCGTGGTGAAACGCAGGCGGGGGACATTCGGTATATGAGTGTCCCTTTTCCTATGTCCGTTATCCATATCATTATTAACAGCGTTAAGGGCAGAGAGGAGTGAGAAAATGAGTGAAAATAAATTAAGAAGCGGAGATGTGATTGATGCAGAATTAAAGAAAACAAAAGCCGAACTTGCCATTGCAAAACACAGGGAAGCAAAACTTCGTAATCAGATAAAGGGCATGACAGAAAAGGAACGCAGACACCGCAACATTGTATGGGGAAGTCATTTTGAATACCTTATCAGAGAGAAGCTGAATGTTTCCAAAGAACAGCTTGCCACTCTGAATGATGATGCAGTAAAAGATATTCTGAATACTCTCTTTTCTGATTTGTATTTCCGCCGGACGATGCAGAATATTTTGACAGAAAAAGTAAAACCACAATCCTCGACGGAATGAAATGATACACCTTAATGCAAAGATTATCAGCAGGGGCGGGGAAAAACCGCAGTCGGCTGTGGCTTCCGCTGCATACCGGAGTGGGACAAAGATATATTGCGAATATGACGGTGAGATAAAAGATTTTTCAAGGAAAGGTCATGTGATATATTCCGAAATCCTACTGCCTGAATATGCGCCGGAAGAATTTACTGACCGTTCCGTTTTATGGAACGCAGTTGAAAATTTTGAAAAAGGGAGCAGGGCGCAGCTTTCAAGGGAAATTGAATTTTCACTGCCCTGTGAACTTGATGCGGACGAAAGACTGAAAGCTGCCAAGACACTTGCAGAATTTTTCAGGGATAAGGGAATGGTGGTCGATATGAACCTGCACAGTCCTGACCATAAGAACCCAAACCCACACTGCCACCTTATGCTTACCATGCGCCCATTTCAAAAAGACGGGACTTTTTTAGAAAAGAAGTGCTGGCGTGAATATGAGCTTGATAAAAACGGTCAGAAAATCCCGACAAAGAAATGGAACGATTATAAATCGCATAAAGTCTACGCAACTGATTGGGACGATAAGGGAAACGTGGAAAAATGGCGGGCATTGTGGGCGGATATTGAAACTGATTTTTATAAAAAGAATGGATATGAGATTACAGCAGAACACCGTTCTTTTGAAAGACAGGGGATAGACCTTTTGCCGACGATCCATATGGGTGCGGCAGTGACTGCAATGGAGCGCAGGGACATTCAGACCGAAGTCGGGAACATGAACAGGGAAATCAAAAAAATCAATGCCCTTATCATATCCAGCATGGAGAACGTGGAACGCCTGACAGATAAGATTGCTTTTCTTGAAAAAGAGAAAAAAGCCATTGAACGGGACGAAGAAAAAGGAACGCAGACACATGAAAGCAAACCGGACACCCTTATTTCAATCCTGATGGAGTGGCAGCAAAACCGGAGCGCATTTATTCAGGACAACAATATCCACCAGCGCATGGACACAAAAACAGGAAATATAAAAGATTTTTCTGCTATGGTGGCATTCCTGCAATCGCATAAAATTGAAACGCTTGAAGATTTATTGAAAATGGTGGAGGACACGAAAAAGCGGCGGAGTGACAACATTCACAACCAGCGCCAGTTAAATGCAAAACGGAAGAAAATGTCCAATATCGTTGATATTTACCAAGCCTACAAACCGTATGCGGAGTACCTGAAAAAGTATGAAAGTCTTTCCGGCAGGCAGAAACAGTCTTATTATGACAAAAATGCGGACAAGATTGAAACTGCGCTCTCCTACCGGACAGGACTGAAAAATATAAGTGGTACGGATAAGCTGTTTCCGAAAACGTGGAAAAAGGAACTTGACGGACTGAAAGAGGAAAGTGCAAAGATAACACAAGATTTAGCAAAAGATGATGCCATTCTTGGGGAACTTGCGGAGATTGCGGACAAGGTGACAATGGTACAGAGGGCAAAAGCAAAACAGAATGAAATACTTCCCAATCTTGGGAAGGAAAAAAGCATAAAAAAGGAAAGGGGCAGCTATGGCAGAGAATAAGAAATATTATTTCCTCAAGCTCAAAGAGGATTTTTTTGATCAGCGTGAGATTGTGGTGCTGGAAGGCTCGAAAGACGGTGTTTTATATGTGAATATCCTGCTCAAGCTGTATTTAAAATCATTGCAGCATGACGGGAAACTTCTCTTAAATGAGATGACGCCGCTTTCTGCGGAGATGATCGCACTGCTCACAAGGCATGAGATAGG
>CAJUAE010000115.1 GCA_910583965.1 uncultured Lachnospiraceae bacterium | reverse complement strand
CTCCTTATCGTTTGTATAGCCGCTTGCAATATTCAATACAAAAAGACTCCAAAAAAATTATTTTAGTCTCATACAAAGTCAACTGCTAAGGGACTATTGTACCGCTATCGATGCAAATTATCAATAAAATCAGTAAAGTTAAACGTTTCATCCTTATTTGCCCGAAAGATTGTCCCGTAATTTCTGCCTTCCATAATACGATGAATCACACGCACATCACTGCCGTTTGCAATCACCATATCTGCGCCAGAACAAGTCGCAATTCGCGCGGCATTGAGTTTTGTCTCCATACCACCAGTCCCAACGCTGCTTCCAGTCGAAGATTTCCCCATCTGAAGTAGTTTGTCTGTAATACAGTCTACCTGCGCAATAAACTGTGCATCTGGATTCTGTCTTGGGTCATCTGTATATAACCCATTAATATCTGACAGCAAAATCAATAAATCTGCTCCGGTCAATGCTGTGACAATCGCTGAGAGTGTATCGTTATCTCCTATCACATCCTCCACCTCAAATGTAGAGATTGTATCATTCTCATTTACAATGGGTATCACTTCCATAGCGAGCAACTCATGAAAAGTATTTTGCGCGTTTCGTCGGTTTAAATCCGCCTCAACTGTATTTTTCGTGAGTAAAATTTGTGCTGCCTGATGGCTGTATTCCGAAAAAATACGTTGATAGGTGGTCATAAGTCTTGCCTGTCCAATCGCTGCACATGCCTGCTTTTGTGCAATGGTAAGCGGCGGCTTAATATGTAAAGATTTTCTGCCACATCCAATCGCACCGGATGTCACAAGAATCACATCCTTTCCTTGATTCCTAATATTACAAAGCTCACGCACCAAAATATCCATTTTAATATAATCAAGGTCCCCTGTCTCTGAGTGCTGCAAAGAAGAAGATCCAATCTTTACAACCACTCGTTTCTTATCTTTTAATTTTGCACGTAAATCATCCACAGTCTTTTGCCTCCATTTTATCCTTAATCGATTCTCAAAATCTTTTGTGACAGGTTTTAAGTGTCTATCTTTATTATTTTAAGTCTATTTTCCACATAAGTCCAGCCTTTCTCAAAGAAATGGGCAGAACTCCTGTGCAATCTTCTCTGCAATTAAGATGCCATCCATTGCTGCAGAAGTAATGCCACCAGCGTATCCAGCTCCCTCTCCACAGGGATACAATCCTTTTATTGCTGGACTTTGTAGGGTCTCATCTCTGTGTATTCGTACTGGTGAGGAAGTCCGACTTTCAATCCCAGACAAAATTGTCTCCTTTCCGGCAAATCCTGGTATTATTTTGTCAAACTGCTCCATTCCCTCCAAAAACGCCACTTCGCAATCAGTTGGTAATAATCCTCTTAGATTTGTCAATTGATATGCACCCTTCATACATGGCTTCTCACGATTTTTTATATTTTCAGACGACACATTCTTTACATAATCTTCATAATACTGCACTGGAACCTTGCCACTTCCAAGCAAATAAGCCTTTTTTTCAAGCTGTCTCTGAAATGTAATTCCAGCAAGCGGACCGTTCTCCCCATAATCTTTTGGTGTAACTTGCACAATAATGGCACTGTTTGCATGTTCTCCGTCTCTGTCTGCATAACTCATACCATTCACTGCAATTTGTTCTGGTTCGCTTGACGCATTCACTACAAAACCGCCTGGACACATGCAAAAAGAATAAACACCGCGTCCTGTACTTGTCTGTGCCGTCAGTTTGTATGGTGCTGCTGGTAATTGATTACCTTGTTCTTTGCCATACATACTTTCATTGATAATACATTGAGAATGTTCTACCCGCATTCCGATCGCAAAAGCTTTTGCTTCCATTGGCACATGAATTTTATCTAGGTATGTAAATGTATCTCTAGCGCTGTGCCCAATTGCAAGTACCGCCTGAGTCGTTTGAATCCACTCACTATTATTGACTTCAACAGCGCATAAAGTACCCTCTTTCACCTGAAATCCTGTCATCTTTGCTCCAAATCGAACTTCACCACCACACGCTATAATCGCGTTGCGCAGATTGATGACAACCTGCCTCAAAACATCTGTTCCAATATGTGGTTTGCTTTCGTATAAAATGTGCTCTGGCGTGCCAAACTGTACAAAAATGCGCAACACTTCTTTATTTCTGCCGTGTTTATCTTTTACCAATGTATTAAGCTTTCCATCAGAAAAAGTGCCCGCACCTCCCTCGCCAAACTGTACGTTAGAGTCAGGATTGAGGCTACCGCCACTCCAATACGCCTCCACATCTTTTGTGCGCGTGTCCACATCAAAACCACGCTCTAACAAAATGGGCTGATAACCGTACTTTGCGAGCATATATCCACAGAAAAGTCCTGCTGGTCCTGTGCCAATTACCACAGGACGAAAAGATAACTTTGTTTTGCCTGTTGACGGAAAAATATATGGATTCTGTATATAAGGAGCAACTGATTTATCTTTGCAATACTTTATTACTTTTTCTTGCAATTTTTCGTTCCGTAAAGTCACACCTACTGTATAAACTTGAAAAAGTTGTGGTTTCTTTCTAGCATCTATAGAATGTTTTAAAATACATAGCGCTGAAATATCTGTTTCTTTAACGCCCAATATTTTCGCAGCTTTTTTGGTAAGAACTGCGCTATTGTCAATTATATCTGGCAATGTAAGCCTGTCCACTATATTTTCTTTGTTTAAGTTCACATTTAAAGCAATCTTAAACTGGATTTTAAGTGAACTTTTATTCTCAATATGTTTCATTTTCTTTTATCCTATTCTCAATCATTATAGAATCCCTCTGCGCAGCATCTGTCCCGGCAATTATTCCAGTTGCCCATGCCCACTGCAAATTATAACCGCCACAGATACCATCACAATCCAACAACTCCCCAACAATATATACCCCTTGACTTTTTCGCGATGCAAAATTTTTATCAACTTCCATCAAAGGAACTCCACCACAACAAACCTGCGCATTCTCAAACGAATTTGGCGCTATAATTTGCACCCTAAAATCCGCAAGCATCTTTATACAATTCCATAAACGTTCAGTTCCTGCCTCATTGACTGTCATACCTGATGCAATCCCTTTTTGCTTACAGACAACTCCAATAATCTTTTTATGTACCAGTCCCGACAGAAACTCCTCGACAGTCTTATCCCCAAAATGTTTCATAGCATTCCTTTTCAATGCTTCCAAATAATTATTCTTTTTGTCCTCACCCCAAATATAAGAAATAAAATCCAATGATGCCTCACAATATTTTCCGTCATAAAGTGCTCTGGACGCCAATCTGCTAATCTGAAAAACAGGAATCCCTGATATCCCATAATCCGTCAATTGTAGTTCTCCTTCCTCGACAGCAGTTTCCACGCCATCAATTAACAGCCGAATCTTTCCTTGTGCCCGAACCCCTGATAACGCTTTAAAAAAGGGTTCCTTGCACTTTAATTGTACCAACGCTGGAAGTGGTTCTATAATACTGTGTCCCAAATGCTTTGCAAGCAGATATCCAGAACCATCAGAACCGGAGACAGAGGCTGCTTTTCCCCCTGTGGCTAAAATCAATTTATCATAAAAAATCTGTTCTTCCTTTCCGCTATAAAGATGTTCAGAATTTTTTGCAGACAATTTTTTCTTTTTTAATGGCTCTTGTGTAATATGTTCATGCTGTGTTACACAAACCATTCCCCCCTTCTTTCTTAGTTTAATAGAAATCACATCACAATTCGTTCGTATTGTCACACCAAGTCGATCACATGCGCTTCGCAACACATCCAGCACAATAGATGCTTGTTCCGAAACGGGATATACACCGCCATCTTTTTTCTCTTTTGTATATAATCCAAGACGTTGAAAAAAATCTCTTGTCTGAATCGCATCAAATCTGACAAGTGTATTATAAATCTGTTTTAAAGAAATTGCGTCACTACTATAATACTTGTTGTGTACTGCCTTCATATTTGTAAGATTACACTTGCCATTCCCTGTCATCAATATCTTTTTTCCCACTCTATCTTTATGCTCAATTATTGTGACCACAGCACCATTTTCCGCCGCAGCTATTGCAGCAGCAAGACCGCTTGCCCCACCGCCTATCACAACCACCTTATTCTCCATATATCCTCCATTTTCAAAACGAAGAAACTGCTCCAAAACACCTTATAACAAGAATGCTGTATTTAATATTTATTCATAGAAAAGATAGTTCCTAACTACTATAAGATTCAATAAAATGATACACTTGCAGTTCATTATCCATAAACTTTCCCTCTTGCAACTCGTATCGTACCTCTGCTGGAAGACTTTCTGGGTGTAATCCTGTCTTAAAGTAAAGTGTTTTTTTATCATATTCAAACACACAGACCTCACCTTCTACTTCCATAATATAAAATCCAAACTCTCCCTGCGTTGTATCATAAATACGAAGTACCTTAATCTTATCCGCTGAGAACAATTCTAAATGCTGTGATTTAAACCCCTTCTGCTTTTCCTCAAGAGTAGGTGCCAAACTGTCCTGTGCAAGCATTGTTTCGAGTTCCTCACGATTTAAGCCAATATACTTTATGGGAATTTTTTCTTCTTCCATAAAAACTGAACCATCTTTTTTATCAATATTTTCATAAATACAAACTGTATCAACAGTCGTCTGAACATTCATTTTCTGAACTTGATAAATCTCCTCTGCCGTCTTAGACTGTTGATCTATCTTGGACAAATCATCAATATTCAGGCGTTGCTGCTCCGCAAAATTTCTCTCTTTTGAGAATCTATCTATATTATTTCTTCGATACAACAAAATAACCACCAATACTGAAATCAGCAATAATACAAAAAATAAGCCAATCTTATATCTCTTTTCCATCATGAGCCTCCTCGTGAAACTTAACACTTTGGCGTCTTTGATATAGTATCAGCTTATTTTTGCTTTTTATTCATAGAATTACATCAAGCGTAATTTCTTTGCAATCATTAAAATTGTCCTACCTCCTGGCATACTTCTCAAGTCACGCTCATTAATACCCTTTAATAGTATTAATATTGCAAAATACACTGTCGCACCAACTCCAATGCCTACAAACACTGTGATTACATTACCTGCTGATTTCGCAAGCAGTAGATTTAAGAGTCCAATTACAATCCCCATCACTGCAGACGCAATCGCTGGAACGATAAAAGTACGCACTAATTCCTGCTTGTAACGCAGATATTTGCGGATTGCAATTGCATTTAGTACAGAGACTACCACCGCAAACAAAATGTACGCATACACCACTGCATTGATTCCCATATCCATTTGAAGCATTGCATATAGAATCGCAATATGAATAACAAGTGAGATTGCCGCGTTGCACACAGGAATCTTCATTTTATTAATTCCTTGGAGCACACCATTGGTAAGTGTAGACATTGTATAGAATACAACGGATATCGAACCGATATGGAGCATATCGACTGCCATATCAACCTCTCCTTTAAACAGCATAGAAACAATTGGCTTGGCAAGCACAGAAAGTCCCACTGCACTTGGAATAGCGACAATCATTGTAAAACGCATTGCTTGTCCAACTTTTTCTTTGGCACGACCATATTCTTCCCGCACCATCAATTGTGTCAACATTGGCACAATCGAGGAACACATTGCATTGGCAAGCGCAATTGGAACATTTACTAACAATTTATATTTTCCCGAATATACTCCCCAAATATCAGTTCTAACATTTCCAAATCCTTTTTCTATCATCACACTTCCAAAGATTTTAATATCAATTACACCGCTAATATTATAGACAGTTGTACTTAGAAGCACTGGAAAAATTGTCAATAAAATCATACTCAAAATCTGCGGATAGCTATCTACTTTTCCTCCTGTATTATGCGCATGTTTTTTTGCACCTTTTTTGTATGCCGCAAATACAAAGATAAGAAACAGTAGTCCAATCACTGCGCCAATCACAGGACCGATTGATGCTCCTGCCGCACCATATGCTGGAGCATAATCTTTGTTGTGCAGCAGTGCCCCAACTTTATCTCCATAATTATAAAGCACAGAAGCCCCAACAATACTTCCAATCAGCACAAAAATCTGTTCGAGCACCTGTGAAACCGCTGTTGGCATCATTGTCCCTAGCCCTTGAAAATAACCTCGAAAGACCCCCATCACAGATACTAACAACAGCGCTGGACCAAGCACCTTTAGCGCCATCGCACTCATTGGTTCTTCCATCACATCCGCTGCAAAAAAATCTCCTAAAAACTCGCAGACCAGAAATGTGATTCCCCCTGCTGCCACAGCAAAAAACATAGCGCACTGAAATGCGCGCTCCGCACTTTTGTACTGTCGCTTACTCATCTTGGAAGACACCACTTTAGACACTGCAAGTGGAAGACTATAACAAGATATGATTAGCATAATAGAATAAATCTCATACGCTACAGAATAATAACCATTTCCCTTATCACCAATAATATGTTGCATGGGGAAACGTCGTGCTATCCCTATAATTCTGGAAAGGATTCCCGCCATTGCAAGAATTCCACCCTGAACAATGAAATTAGACTTCTTTTTCTTCATTTAACTGTTCTCCTCAGCCCAAACTACTCTTTCCTCGTTATTCCCAGTCTGTTCAGGATTTCCTCCTGTTTCTGTTCCATCACCGTCGCCTCCTCAGGCGCCATATGGTCATATCCCAAAAGATGAAGCATACTATGCGCAATCAAAAAAGCATATTCCCGCATCAAAGAATGCCCATACTCCTCGGACTGCTCATACACCTTCTCAACAGAAATTACAATATCACCAAGACACAACTCACCATTCTCAGGGTCAAAATAATCCTCTATGGTATCCTCAATACCCGTAAAATCAGCCGGATTCTCATAATCCACATTGGGAAAAGACAATACATCTGTTGGGCGGTCAATTCCCCGATACTGATGGTTCATTGCATGAATCCCCTCATTATCCGTCAGAAGCACATTTACTGACACCTCATAAGGACAATTCTCCGAATCCAATGTTTCTATAATCACCTTATCTGCCACTTCCTCCACATCAAAAGGAAGTGTTTTATCTGTCTCACTCTCTACGTAAAAAGTCATAGTATCCTTTATCTCCTGTATTATTTGTTATTTGCGAAATGGTTTTCCACCCCTTCTGATTCGTGATTCGTCTTTGTGAACTGTCTTGTTTTGATTGCTGTTAAGTCTACTTTCATAATCTTCATATGCTTTCACAATCTTCTGTACAAGAGGGTGCCGCACAACATCGCGGCTTGTCATTTTAATAAAAGCGATATCACTGATTTTTGCAAGTACCTTCTCCGCCACATCCAAACCAGACTGTGCACCAACCGCCAAGTCTTTTTGCGAAGCATCCCCAGTCACAATAACTTTAGAGCCAAATCCAATACGCGTCAAAAACATCTTCATCTGTGCAGGGGTCGTATTCTGTGCCTCATCTAATATAATATAGGCATTATCGAGCGTCCGCCCACGCATATAGGCAAGCGGCGCAACCTCAATCAATCCTTTTTCCATGTTTTTCTGAAAACTGTCCACTCCCATAATCTGATAAAGTGCATCGTATAAAGGTCTTAAATATGGGTCTACTTTGCTCTGCAAATCCCCAGGCAAAAATCCAAGCTTTTCTCCTGCCTCTATCGCGGGACGGGTCAATATAATACGCTCCACTTCATGATTTTTAAACGCTGTAATTGCCATCGCCATTGCCAGATAAGTCTTGCCTGTACCTGCTGGCCCCAGTCCAAAGACAATCATCTTATCCTTAATTGCATCGATATACTTTTTCTGTCCTAATGTTTTTGGTTTGATAGGCTTTCCTGATATTGTGTGACAAATACACTCCGAATCTATCTCAAGAAGCGCTCCCTCGTCGCCTTCATGCGATAGTTCCAACGCATAAGACACATTTTGCTCTTGTATCCTATTTCCTCGTTTAGAGAGTTCAACAAGTTCACGCACTAGCTTCGCTGCCTTATTTACCGCCGCTTGTTCCCCGCTGATTCGGACCTCTCCATTGCGGTCTGTTATAACTACATTTAAGTCTTGTTCAATCTGTTTTATATATGCATCTTGATTGCCAAAAAGATTTTGCATATGTTCTGCCTCAATCTGCATTCCAATCCGAAATTCCGCCACAGTAATCTTACTCCTTTGTCTCATCTTCCTGAATGGTGTTTCCTGGTATCTCCACTGTCTCCCCTGTCTGCTTTACAACCAGTAAACTTCCATTTAATTCCATTCCAATACTATTCCTTTCCATTTTAACATCTTTTTCAACAATTTGTACCCCTTTTTCCTGTAAACCTAAAATAAATTTTTCAAAATTTTCAGATAATTTACTTTGCATCTCCTCATCTGTATATGTAAAATACTTTATATAATACTCTTTTCTGTCTATTTTGCCATAATAGACCGGAAGATAGATATTATCCAATAAAACCACCTGATGTTTTTCTGTGGCAATCTCATATAATGTTTCATCTTTTTTCGGAGAGAGATATTTTCCAGCAAAATCCCACAGAGTTAATCCATCAATATAATACTTGCCAATCTGGGCAAAACCAGTATTCACCCGATTCCCTGTGTAGATCATAACTGGATAGCCACTGTTAATCGAACTTGTGTACTCAATTGGTGTTCTAATAAAAATATCCGCATCTGCATCATAAATTTGATAATCAATAACACTCTGACTCTCGTCATAAACAGGCACACCGCCCGATACAAGCACCTGTCCTTTTTCAACTGTGTCCCCTGCTTTCACGCGCGGCACCCCATTTCTGGTGACAATCGACGTAATTGTACCTGCTTCATTGGCTATAATATCTGTCCCTTTTGTCTCAAACTGAACGGGTTCCGATTTCTCATTCTCTTTGACTTCGATATATAGTTTTGTTCCCTCAAAATAAATGGAAGTCCATGTAACATTCTGAAAGGTCTCCCGCAGCTTTTTTTCCTTCTCCTCACAATTAATACTGTTTTTTTTCATTCCATAATGAATGGATTCCTGTTCCAAAAAATCCGATAATTCGTCGTCACTCACCTGCAAATTACCAACATACTCAATCGCCCAGACATATTTTGTCACATAATTCAACATAATAAGGCACAATAGAACGCCCGCAAAAAAAATAATCCTTTTTTTAATAAAAGGAAAGTAAAACGGCAGTCCCTTCTTTTTGACTACGTGCGCTTTTGTACCTGTCTTTTTTAACAGAGGTGGCATTTTCAGAAAATCTGTGGCATATGCTTCACACATGCAGATATCCTGTTCTTTTTTTATCTCCCACAAGTCAATGCCATGCATTCTGCACATATTAAAGAAACGTTCCATGTAGTCGCCATTAATTCTGATAACCAGAAATCCTCTGACAAAGCGTATCCATCTATTTTGCAAGAGTCCCACCTCAAGTTTCCCTTATCACCTTTATCTCCTTAATTTGTCCTGATATCTTCATGTCCTCATTCGAGTAATGCTCAATTGTAAGACAATCTCCACAGACACAATATTTCATATGATTTCCTTTTATTAAAACTTCATGACAAGTGTAGGAAATAATGCCTTTAAAATTTTCTACAAAAAGTTCTGATGCCCCCACCATATGCAGCAGTGTAGCATTCACCACCATATCCTTAGGCAGTGAAAAAGCATCTGCAAAACGCTCTCCTGCACTCATAATATCCTGTTTAAATATATCGTGTCTATTCATATCAACACCCAAAAATGAAGTATAGGTTTTCTATACTTCATTCTATGTCTTTTATTCGATTACTATTCCCTTGCTGTTTGGCTTTTTTATTTGATTGCAGTCCCTTTTCATTATTTTATAGATTACAGAAATACTTCATGGTAAGATGTTGGGGTCAAAAGGTATTTTGCCCCCTATGATACCACGGATTGCTCCG
>CAJUAE010000114.1 GCA_910583965.1 uncultured Lachnospiraceae bacterium | reverse complement strand
TCGCAGTCTCCTCAATTGGCGTATTTTTGTCTGGTCTGTGATGATAATAAATATCAACATAGTCAAGTCCCATCCGTTTTAAACTCTGGTCCAAACTTGCCACCAAATATTTTCTACTTCCCCCATCTCCATAAGGTCCCGGCCACATATCATATCCTGCCTTCGTTGCAATCACCAGTTCATCCCGATAGATACCAAGTCCTTTTGCGAGAATACGCCCAAAGTTTTCCTCCGCGGCACCGTAAACCGGACCATAATTATTTGCTAGGTCAAAGTGTGTAATGCCATTGTCAAACGCCGTACAACACATAGCCTGCATATTGTCAAAACTAGCATTGGAGCCAAAATTATGCCATAATCCAAGGGACACCGCGGGCAATCTTAGACCACTTTTTCCACAGCGATTATATTTCATTGTTTCATATCGTTTTTCGTCTGCTATATACATATTTATATTCCTTTCTTAATTTTATGTTTGTCTTTTAAACACTCATAATCTATACTTTACCTTATATTAAAACAGTTTTTGCTGAAAGTAAAGAATACTTTTAACAACTGTTCTTGCACTTATCAAAGTAATACAATTTATCAATTCCTATCGAAAAACTTGCCAAATAAAATGCACATAAATACTAAAAAACTGACAATAATTCCTATTATAGAAAGCAAAGTATTGTACAAAAATTTCCCATAGAATATTATAAAATCCTATGATACAATAAACTTGATACTTTTAGAAAAAACTGCAAGAAAGGCATGATGACAAATGACTGCACTTTTTGATGAACGCGTGAACAATGCGGTTGAGATTATATGGTTTGAACGAAACCCCGCACGGCGCGAAGAAGCACTTTCTATGCTCCGCTCCGCTGCCAATATGGGCGATGGTGACGCTTATTATTTCCTTGGACGTTGCTATCTTGGCAAAAGTTATGTGGACCCTGTAATGGAACTGCCCTTTGACCAACAATTTGCTTTTGAATGTTTTCGCACTAGCTTGACACTTGAGAGTGCTATTGGTATGTTTGGCGCTATGCATCAAGATGGATTTGAACCACCAGGGAACACTTTTATCCATCCTCCTTACCACACAAAGAAAGAACTCTGGGACATTATATATGAAAAGGCAGAACAGGGACACATTTTCTGTAAATATTTAATTGCAAACGCCTATTATTATGGCACAGTCAGCGATTTTCTAGACCTTACACCCGAACAAATTGGCACTAAAAAATATGAACGTTTACAGTATGAATGGACTGCGATAGCAATGCGACTCTATGAGGTATGTGTTGCTGCAGGACTTGGCATTGCAATTCCTAATCTAGTGGATATTTTCCGCACTGGTAGACATGGTGCACCTGTACAAAATCAACGCGCAAAAACTTATATTCACAAAGGTGCTGAAATGGGTATTGGCGATTATGAGCGCATTGTTGGCAACCAATATCGTGACGAGGGCAAACTTACAAAAGCTGTTGAACTGTATGAGCGCGCATTGTTGCACAAAGACGATTACGCCTACTATTGCCTTGGCAAACTCTATACATTCAATGGCGCATTACCACTGGATTTAAAAAGAGCATTGTTCTATCTGGAAGAAGGCTATGCTCGGCTTTCAGATGATGCTGGTTTCTGTAATCTGCTAGGTGAAATCTACTTTCGTGGTGGACAAGATATCCTACCAGATTACAATCAAGCATTTTTGCTGTTAAGCAAGGCCTACTTTAAGGGAAGCACATGGGGTTCTGATATGCTAGGTACTTGCTATCTCAACGGATTAGGCACCAAAACAAATCTTAGTATGGCGCAAAAACTTTTTGAACTTCATCCCAAAAAGCCACTCGCCGCAGGGGGCTTAAAGCGCCTGCGGCGATCAAATACAACTTAATCCTTATATGTAAGACAAGCAAAATCTACTCAGATTTTTATGGTGTTTTTATAAATCTTTGTCTTCTGGTCGATCTTGTGCAGTGTCTTGTACTTCCCGTTGTGTGGAACTTGGCTCAACTGTGGGCTGTTGTCCAAATGGCGGCTGTACGGAAAACGGCGGCATGGAAGGAGTCTGCGGCTTCTGCATGTTCTTTTTCTCTTTTCTCTGATGCAAGAGATTTCGTATCCTTTTTCTGAAAAAGACAAAGCAAAATAACGCAATAATTAACGCATATGGAGCCAGATAAATCACAAGAAATAGCAATGCTTCCAGAAAATATAAAAATCCTTTTCCAGTAGACAAAATCGTATTTTTGAGCCGGTCCACAAAAGTATTTCTTCTGATAGGCTCACTATCTTGATGATATTCCATCACTTCAGATACACTGATATTGACATAAGAATATGCGACATCCATATCCATATAACGGCGGTTGGTCTGCAATGTGTTAAGCTCATACTGGACTTCTGACAACCGCTGCTCTACTGTGATCATATCTTCGATTGTCTCACACTTTTCTAGCATTGTGAGCAGATTTTTCTCCTGTATTTGTAGCGCCTCAATCTGCGCTGTTGTATCATAATATTTCTGACTAATATTATCTACATTCGTTGATTTTGAAATAATTTTTCCTACCCCATCAAGCTCAGATAGAAAGTTTTCATAATCCTTTGATGGAATTCGCACTTCCAAATAATTATGCATTGTACCGCCTGTCTTGCGATAATCCGCATAGTACCAATCATGTCCACTGTCGCTCTCACTTTCTGACTGAATTACACCCCCATATTTAGAGATCGTTTGCTTAATTGATGTAATCGCCGCGGGATAGTCTAATGTCTCAATATCAAGGTTGCAATGATATACCAGTTTTTCCTCCAAAAGTGTTATGTCATCGGCGGAAGGTGTCTGCTGGCTCTGACTTGTTGTTTTTCCTCCGCTCTCCATCGCCATATCTTCTTCTGCCACTGCTATTTCTGCATTGTCATATGCGACACCTCCAGAGTAGTTCTCACGTGTTGTACTGTTCACAACAGATGCTGCCGAATCTGATGTCATGATAGATTTCGTTTCTGACGCCCCGCAACCAGTCAGCAAACTTACAATAATCATAGACACAGAGAGCAATTCTTTCCATTTCTTTGTCATAAACATCCCTTCCCTTTCTTTGTCATAATAATCCTCATGCCATCTTTGGCGACTCAAATAGTAATCCTGTGAAACTTAATACTTCTTAGACAGCGTCTTTTTCTGGATTAGAAGTATTTTTTAATTTAATTATCTCTCTATCACAGATACGTATTAATTAATTCAAATTTATGGGAAAGTGCTTATTTTTTATAAAATTTCACTGCTTTCACAATAATAATTAAAATATCTTTCTCGAAGTGGGTGATAGGACCCTCGTGGCAAATAAATTTTTTTCCCGCTATCCATCTGTACCTCCTGTGTACTAAGGCTTTCCACATGTTCCAAATTGACAATATAGGCAACGCCAACGCGGACAAACTCTCTGTAACTGGCAAGCATTTTATAGATTTCTGTCATAGTCCGCCTCAAACCAAACTGCGTGTGGTCCGATAAATATATATATTGCAACTTTCCTTGTGCTTCACAACAAACAATATCGTTTACTGCCACTCGCTGTATTCTGCCTTCAATGCGCAATAATAAATATTTTCTATTCCCTTCGTTTATTTCTCGAAAAAATCTGTCCAGCGCGGAAAATAGCATTTCTTTTGTTATTGGTTTGACAAGATACTGTGATGCCTCCACGCCAAACGCATCCAGTGCATGCTCTCGCGAGGTGGTAAGAAAAATAAGCTTGCCACTATTTCCCATAGCACGCAATTCCCTTGCCGCATCAATTCCAGATTTCTCTGACATATAAATATCCATAAATATAAAATCTGGTTTATAATTCTTCTCTCTAATTCTATTTAGCAAGCTATCTGCATTTAGAAAACGTTCCATTATAAATTCTGTCTCTGGGTGTTCTTTCCCGTAACTTTTCAACATCTGCTCTGTCTTATCTAAGTCTGCTTCCTCGTCATCGCAGAGTGCTATCAGATACATTATCTGTTCCCCTTTCGTTCGCTGTGGTGTTATATAATGGCGGAATATTCATAATTAAACGAAATACAAACACACCTTCATCATTCTTAAAATCGTATTCCCCACCAAAATTTTCTGCTGTCTTAATAATGCTTAATACTCCAATACCTCCTGTAAATTCTGGTTTTGGCTGCCCATTTTTGATTTCGGTTTCTTTCCTGCAAGTATTGTTACAACAAATGACAAGTTTATTTCGCTTTCTTTTTAACATTAAATAAATAAAACAACGCTGTTCTGGCAACTGTTTTTTCACTTCAATACATCCATATATTGCATTTTCGTAGGCATTCGCCAATATTGTGACCAGATCAATATTGGGTATCCCAAGGTTATCGCCAATTTCCACATCTAGAGTCACTTTTATCTGTTCTTGCTGTGCCCATCTAGTGTAGGCTGTAAGAATGTTATTGATGGCTGTATTGGAACAAATTTGCTGTATCATACCCTCGTCTGTCTCTTTATCATACTCCTTGAGGTATTTCAGCAGCTCATCATTTTGTCCCCTACGAGCATATTCTGCAATCACTGCATTGTGATGTCTAGCATCATGACGAATACGTCTGCCAGATACAATTGATTCCTCCATCAATTCCATATTGCGCTCTAGTAAACGATGATTCATTTGCATCAGTTGATTTTCCTTTTGATACTCTTTCTCCTTTCCAATATGAAGATAAAGGCGATACACTAAAAGTTGTAACGCTCCTGTTAGGAAAAAATTCATCATAAGCTGAAAAAGACGATATGGTGTCTGAACAATCGTATTTGGATTTAAAATAAACCCAATTCCAAAAAGAATACTTAAAATCATAATAAAAATGCTAAATTTATCTAGTTCTGTCTCCACATAATGCCCAAATCTGCGAATAGACTCCTTAATTTTTTTGTCAATAAATACTGCCATAAATAAAATTAAAATTATTCGTGTAATAATATCTGCCCATACATTTCTGTCAAAGAAAATCATGGAAACCTCAATACCACCAATTAAAAATACTGCAAGCAGATAATAAATGAGTGCAAGCTTATATAACAAGAGATAAATCGGGTCACTGCTCATCAAAATCGCAAACGCAGAAAAACATAAATACATCACAAAAGCCGACATTTTCATCCAAGTAGACCAATCTATCACATACCAAATACAGGCACAGGCAATTAAAACAATTCCAAAACTAATATAACAGATAACCGTTTTCTTCTTGTCATATCGCGGCTCGCTTATCAGTGAAAATAACACAATCGTTCCCGTAAGACTAATTACATATCGAATTAATGCTATGTATACAGAACCGCCTAACATTGCGTTCCCCTTTCCTATAGATATCGGTCAATTGCCTTGACAGTATCGAGCAGTCCAATCATCAGCTCTCTTGCCTGCTCTGCCTTACGACTGGTATCCGCGCCAAGATCTGCCGCCTGCTGCGTGCCCGCAGTCACTTCCTCACTAACTGCGGAAATATGATTAATACTATCCACAATCTCATTATTGGATTCTAGAATTTCTTCTATCCTTCCATAAATTTCTTGTACATTCGTATGTAATCCTTCCATGCGATTCCCAATCTCACTAAATTGCGTACTCGCATTTAAAATCAGGTCATGTTCTGTTCCAGACGCTATAATTACATCATCCACAGTATTTTTGGCGGTGTCCGCATTCATCTTCAAATCATCTACAATCTTACGAATCCCCTCTGTCAAATTTCTCGTTTCATCTGCAAGTGTGCGAATTTCCGAGGACACAACAGCAAACCCTTTTCCAGCCTCCCCAGCTCGTGCACTTTCAATCGATGCATTTAATGCCAAAAGATTGGTTTGACTAGAAATTGAAAAAATACGCTCTGTAATCTTCTCCACTGCCCTGGCATTATCAATTAAACTGGAGACAGAAATAACTACCTGTTCATTCGCATCTCGTGTCCTCTGCGCTTGTGTCTGCAATTTGTCAACCGTCTGTTTTCCGTCTTTGACTGCCTGTCCAGAACGCTCCGCCATTGCTAACATCTCATCGGACATTTGTTTTGTCTCTAATATCATATGCTGAATACTTCCAGTCATTACCGTCTGCTTCTCAATACTTTCTGCATTGTTGCTATTGCCCTGTGCAATCGCATCTAACTCAGAGACTGTGGAATCTACATATTGGCTTAATTGTCGAATATGTTCCGCTGCCTCTGTTGAATTTTGTCTTACAGAAGAAGCAACCTCTAACACCTCCCGCAAAAGTGTATTGCTTTTTTCCCGCTCCTCATCAATGCTGGCAATTTTTCTGGTATTATTATCATTAGAAATCTGCGTGGTTCCACAAAGTACAATCATATACACAACTACAGAAGCTCCTTGTAGCAAGAGTGATATACTGTTGACGGGCACACCAGAATGCATATGCTTCAACATTCCCACAATATAAGCCACATCGAAAAGATTAATCGTACCAAATATTATTGCAATTCTAAGAATCAATTTCATATCATAATATAAAATATATATCACAGTAAACGGAAAAACCATAATGAACACTAAATCATTTTGTGCCCCAATCACAGCAAGTCCATAAACTATCACATATCCAATCAAAGACACATGTTTAAATATTGCACTGTCTTTCTTGTGAAAATAAACTGCGTAGCAAGCAATCATTGACGCGATAACCGACAAATCAACCGCCATCATAAATTCCAAACTAATGTTTTCTTGCGTATAATCTCCAATATATCCAAAAAACAAAAACATATCAATAATCGTAATGATTATAAGCACAAATTTGTTCACACGTTTTTCATTTTGTCCATTATTTCCTTTCATCACTATTGTCCCCCTTTATATTTTAGCAGTCCCTTGAAATCTTCCTTTCATCTGCCTAAGAAACTATAGGAAAATTCCAAAGATAAACCCATAATAAAACAAACTGCTGGGAAATTCATTTTTGGAGGAAAATGAATACCCCAGCAACTTATAGAGTAGTTATTGAAGTTGTTGTGACAACTCAAATTTATTATACATATTCCTTTGCCAAAAGAAAATATCTCTGGTATATATTGTATTTTTTGCGGTATGGTTTGCATTTTAATCCCCATTCCGCCTTGCGGAATCTCAAATTAAGCGGAAAACTTAGCACTTCTGTGCAAAACAGCCTTGGCTGCGAGCGATTTGAAGTACTTTTCACGCCCTTTTGGAGATTGTAAAATTAAACACACTCCAAGGCAGATCTTAAAAACCGCGCTGACTGCTCAATACTCTCCAACTGGTCAAGATCTCCAAAATGTTCAATCGACAGATATCCATTATAGCCTATTTCTTTCAGTTTTCTAATAAGCTGTGTGACAGGAATGTAACCACTTCCTGTTGGAACAGGTTTTAGACCATTTCCTTCACTTCCCCTATCCTTGCAATGTACATGTACAATATATCGTTCTAATAATTCATATGCCTCCATCACATTCTCATAGCCAAAAGCAAAATTCCCCATATCAAAAGTACATTTTAAATCAGGCACATTTCGCAAAAACCAGAGCAGTTCATTCATTCGCGAACACGGCGAAGCAACTGCGTCGAAATCTTCAAGTGTTACCTGTATTCCTAACGGTTTCGCATACGCAGTAAGTTCAATCAATTCTGTCTTCATTATCTGAATACGCAGATTTTGTTCCATAAATCGCTCAACTGCAAAATAATCATTGCTCACACTATGTAATGTTCTTGCATCTTCTTCCTCCAAAAATCCTGGCACCACCAAAATCCTTTTTACTCCCATTCGATACGCCATATCAATCTGATCTTTTCCAACACGGATATCTGACTTTCGCTGAAAATCGTAAAAATGATAAATACTTGCAACTTCCATATAATGATAGCGCAGTGTTTCACAGATTTGGTCGTAGTTTGCGCAAAGCTGATCATATTCAATATCAATACCGCGTATTCCTGAGTCACTGCAACGCCGCATAACTTCATCCATTGTATTTGCGCCTTCTGACTGGGCAACTGCCTGTAAAATATGGTCATAAAATACAGAAATTTTCATTGGATTGGCATATTCTTGCTCCAATGTCACTTTCACTGCTGTGCAAACCATAGGTCCTGCCTGACGTTTTACCTCTGCACACCAGTATACCGCATTGGAAAGAATCTGCTGAATTTCAGGCATATGATAAATAGGATACTCCTCATGCCCTGGCTGAAAATAGAAAATCCTGCCTCGTCCACGCTGAAAGGTACAGCCACTGCGGAAAACTTCGCCTCCTGCAAACCAACCTGTAAATATCACATCATCCGGCTTTGGAATGTCAAAATATTCCCCGTACATCTCCTCCATAGGAATATCAAACTGTGCAGGAATCCCCTGTGCAATTGGATGATATGGCGCAGTGACAAACAACCGCTCACGGTCCCCATGTTTCCAGCGAAGTGTCATGCTTGTCCCCATTAGCAATCCCATAATCTTAGCAAAATGCGCAGAGTGCAACGCAATCAATCCCATGCCACCCAACACATGATTCTGCACACGCTTTGCTATTTCATCGGAAAAGTCACCATGTGCCATATGTCCCCAATAAATCAACACATCTGTATCTGCAAGAACCTCCTCTGTCAATCCATGTTCTGGTTCCTCTAAAGTTGCAGTCCGAACCAAAATATTCCTATCCTTTTTTAAAAATTCTGCAATACAGCCATGAATGCCTTCTGGATAAACAGCTTTCACTTCCTCCTGTTTTCGCTCATGCAAATATTCGTTCCATACTGTTACTTTAATCATACGATTTCCCCCATCAATCATTCGCCTTGATAAATATTTTTATCACAATCCTGCAAAACTATTTTAACATTGATTTTTTTGTGATTCAACATTATTGTTCCGTTACAATTTACGTGTCCGTAAAAGTAGTACAAAAACTGTTGCTGGACGTGAACAATATCATTGTTTGTTGACTTTTCTTGTATTTTCTTATATATTTTTATGTAATAATTATTACTTTTCATAGGTCAGAAATCATAAATTACACATTTTGTGAGCATATAAATAAAGTTTCCTCTGTTGCACTTTCAGATAAAATAAGGAGAATTGAAATTATGGCAGAAAAAATTGCATTTTTTGATATTGATGGAACGCTGACTTCCGAGTTGGATGGCAGCATTCCAACAGATGCGGCTGCGGCGATTGCCAAGGCACGCCAAAATGGAAATTTAATGTTTATTAACACAGGACGGTGTTTTCAGAATGTAGGACGCCGCTTTCGCGAAATTGGCTGGGACGGCTATGTATGCGGCTGCGGCACCAACATTTATTGTGATGGCAAAGATGTCCTTCATGTTGCGCAGACGCACTCCACAATTATGCAGCTTTTGGGTGCTGCCCGACAGACTAACGTAGATATTTTGTTTGAATCTCGCACTTTTGTGGCATTTGACTTGTCCCGCCCGCTCCATCATCCAGACGCAATACGCCAATATCATTCCTTTGTAAACCATCAATATCACATGCCAGAAGATTTGGAAAATCCCAACTTTTTTGCCGACAAATTTGTGATTTGGTATCAAGACGAATCACAGCTTGAAGCGTTTCGTCATGTTAGTGACAAATGGTTTGACTGTATTGATCGCGGTGGTACATTTCGCGAATTTGTTCCTTATGGGTACTCTAAAGCAACTGGAATTCAGCATGTGCTAAATCATTATCACTTGAATTTAGCAGATGCCTATGCTTTTGGAGACAGCAATAACGACCTATCTATGCTCTCCTATGTCCCACACAGTATTGCTATGGGAAATGCATCGCCCGAAAGCCTTTTTGCACAAGTGGAATATGTTACTGCCAAATCGAGTTGCGGCGGAATCCAACAGGCACTACAGCATTATGGTTTTCTCTAAAAACTGAATCGAGTGGGGAAGATTCTGGTTACAATTCACACCCATGCCAGTTTTTATAAACTTATAGGTTACTGAGGTGTGAATTATAACAGATTTTGTACTTCCCTTCCTACTCAGTTAAAATAGTCACTTGCGCCTGCGCATCATAAGTGTGCGGCTCCTTTGACACTGCTTTATGTCCAAATGCAATCGCAATTTCATATTCATATTTTT